>NZ_JBEZUP010000003.1:0-51055 GCF_040636485.1 Streptomyces sp. NPDC038707 | reverse complement strand
AAGGCCGGTGCCCGCGCGTGCCCGAGTCCGCGCGTGCCCGGGGTCCGCGCGTGCCCGGAGTCCGCACATGCCTGCCCCCATCCGCGCGTGACCGGTGCCCGCACATGCCTGCCCCCATACGCACGTGACCGGCGCCCGCGCCTGACCGCCATCCGCACGAGGCCGGTGCCCGCGCCTGACCGGCGTCCACACGAGGCCGGTGCCCGCACATGCCCGCCATCCGCACGGGGCCGGTGCTCGCGCGTAACCGGCGTCCACACGAGGCCGGTGCCCGCGCCTGATCGGCGTCCACACGGGGCCGGTGCCCGCGCCTGACCGGCGTCCGCACGGGGCCGGTGCCCGCACATGCCCGCCATCCGCACGGGGCCGGTGCTCGCGCGTAACCGGCGTCCACACGAGGCCGGTGCCCGCGTGTGACCGGCGTCCGTACGTCAGGGGCGGGCGTGCGCGGCCCGTCGCCGGTGCCGGGCGACCCGTTCGCGGTTGCCGCACACCTCGCTGGAACACCAGCGCCGGCGCCGCCCCCGGGAGGTGTCGAGGTACACGAGGGGGCAGTCGTCCCCCGCGCACTGCCGTACCGCGGCCCTCGCGACGGGATCGGTGAGCAGTTCCACGGCGTCCCGGGCGACGACGGCGAGCAGCGCGGCACACCCGGGCGGTCCGGCCAACTCCCGCCTCAGGCACCCGTCTCGTCCGGGTACGGCGACGGGCGCGGGCGGCACGGCCCGGGCCGCCTCGTTGACCCGCCCGAGCACACCCCCGTACCCGACCGCCTCGCCGCGCAGCAGCCCCCGCACCAAGTGACCGACGTCCGCGCGCAGTTCCCGGAAGGCGGCCGGCCAGGAGGCGTCGGCGTGCCCGAGCGGCGTCCCGGCCGGCACCAGCCCCGCACCGGCGATCCACGCGCACAACTCGCCCACCGTGCCCAGGCGTTCGGCCGGATGCGGGGTGCCGAGCAGGTCCAGACACACCCGCCCGGCATCGAACCGCAGCGGGTGCGCGGGCGTGCCTCCACCGAGTGCCATGTGCCAGTCACCGCCTAGGCAGAAACCGCGCGGAGGGTACGACCCCGGGCGCGGACGGCATACGGGACCACCACGTCCCGCGTCCTCCACAGTGCCTGGCGCGGGGTGGGGCCGGAAGCCCCTGTACCGGGCGAACGACGCGCGCGCGATCCCGGCCCCCTCACCGGCCACCCCCCGCCCGAGTGAGAGCAACGTTCCCTTCCGGTCACCCGCTGCCACAGGGCGGAAACGCGCCCTTCCTACCTTCGGACCGAGTCAGTGGTCGGCAGACCGAGCAGCCGGAGCACCGTGGAGGCGTGATGACAGCCCCAGCCCCAACCCGTCGAGGCCGCTGGATCGAGCGCTGGGATCCGGAGGACGAGGCGTTCTGGAACGCGGCCGGGCGGCGGATCGCCCGCCGGAACCTGTGGTTCTCCGTGCTCTCGGAGCACATCGGGTTCTCCGTGTGGACCCTGTGGTCCGTGCTGGTGCTGTTCATGGGCCCCGAGTACGGGCTGACCCCCGCCGACAAGTTCCTGCTCACCTCGGTGGTCACGCTGGTCGGCGCGGTCGTCCGGGTGCCGTACACCTTCGCCGTGGCCGTCTTCGGCGGCCGGAACTGGACGGTGATCTCGGCGAGTCTGCTGCTCGTCCCGACCCTCGCCGCGTTCGCGGTGATGAAGCCGGGCACCTCCTTCTCCACCTTCCTCCTGGTGGGCCTGCTGGCCGGCATCGGCGGCGGCAACTTCGCCTCCTCCATGACCAACATCAACGCCTTCTTCCCCCTGCGGGAGAAGGGATGGGCGCTCGGGCTCAACGCGGGCGGCGGCAACATCGGCGTCCCCGTCATCCAGCTCGCCGCGCTCGCCATCATCGGCGCGAGCGGCGGCCCGCGCGTGTTGCTCGGCATCTACATCCCGCTGATCGTCCTGGCCGCGGTACTCGCCGCGCTGTGCATGGACAACCTGGCCACGGTGAAGAACGACACCGGCGCGGCCAAGGACGCGGCCCGCGACGGCCACACCTGGATCATGGCCTTCCTCTACGTCGGCACCTTCGGCTCCTTCATCGGCTACAGCTTCGCCTTCGGCCAGGTGCTGACCAGCCAGTTCGGCCGGACCCCGCTCCAGGCGGCCTACCTCACCTTCATCGGCCCGCTGCTCGGCTCGCTGATCCGCCCGGTCGGCGGCCGGCTCGCCGACCGCTACGGCGGCGCCCGCATCACCCTGTGGAACTACGTCGGCATGGCCGCCGCCACCGCCGTGCTGATCGGCGCCGGGATGCGCAGGTCGCTGCCGCTGTTCGTGTCCGTCTTCGTCGTGCTGTTCGTGCTCAGCGGCCTCGGCAACGGATCGACGTTCAAGATGATCCCCGGCATCTTCCAGGCCAAGGCGCTGGCCCGGGGGCTCCGGGGCGAGGCGGCCGTCGCCCACGGCCGGCGGCTGTCCGGCGCGGCCATGGGGCTGATCGGCGCGGTCGGCGCGCTCGGCGGAGTCGCCATCAACCTCGCCTTCCGCCAGTCCTTCCTCTCGTACGGCTCCGGGACCGGCGCGTTCGTCGCGTTCCTCGGCTTCTACGCTGTCTGCTTCGTGATCACCTGGTCCGTATACCTTCGCCGCCCGGCCGGGCAGGTCACGGCCACGGCGACCCCATCCGAGGAGAAGGACCGGCTCAGCTATGCCGAGGTGTGACGTAACACCGGTGACATAGAGCCGAACCGAGCCTGTCACGCAGGGTTGACAGGCTCGTCCGGCGCGCCGGTCAGCTAGGAGAGCCTCATGTACGACGAAGAGCAGCAACCCGAGCACGGACCCCTCGCCGGGTTCACCGTGGGCGTCACCGCCGCGCGCCGGGCCGAGGAACTGGGTGCCCTGCTCCAGCGGCGCGGCGCCACCGTCCTGCACGCTCCCGCGCTGCGGATCGTGCCGCTCGCCGACGACAGCGAACTGCTCGCCGCGACGAAGGAGATCATCGACCGGGTGCCGGACGTCGTCGTGGCCACCACCGCGATCGGCTTCCGGGGCTGGGTCGAGGCCGCCGACGGCTGGGGCCTCGGCGAACAGCTGGTGGGCCGGCTGCGCGGGGCACGGCTGCTGGCCCGCGGCCCGAAGGTCAAGGGCGCGATCCGGGCGGCGGGCCTCACCGAGGAGTGGTCGCCCTCCTCCGAATCCCTGGCCGAGGTGCTCGACCGGCTCCTGGAGGAGGGCGTCGACGGCCACCGGGTCGCCGTACAGCTGCACGGCGAGCCCCTTCCCGGCTTCGTGGAGTCCCTGCGGGCGGCCGGGGCGGAGGTGCTGCCGGTGCCGGTCTACCGCTGGATGCCCCCGGAGGACACCGGCCCGCTGGACCGCCTGCTGGACACGGCCGTCGGCCGCGGACTGGACGCCCTCACCTTCACCAGCGCCCCCGCCGCCGCCTCCCTCCTGTCCCGCGCGGAGGAGCGGGGCCTGCTGGACGAGCTGCTGTCGGCGCTGGCCCACGACGTCCTGCCCGCCTGTGTCGGCCCGGTCACCGCGCTGCCGCTCCAGGCCCGCGGGGTGGACACGGTCCAGCCGGAACGCTTCCGCCTGGGCCCCCTGGTCCAGCTGCTCTGCCAGGAACTCCCGGCCCGCGCCCGGGCGTTCCCCGTCGCCGGGCACCGGATGGAGATCCGCGGCCACGCGGTCCTGGTCGACGGCGAACTCAAGCCGGTCCCGCCGGCCGGCATGTCCCTGCTGCGCGCCCTGTCGCGCCGCCCCGGCTGGGTGGTCCCCCGCGCGGACCTCCTCAAGGCCCTGCCCGGCGCGGGCCGCGACGAGCACGCCGTCGAGACGGCCATGGCCCGCCTCCGCACGGCCCTCGGCACCCCGAAACTGATCCAGACGGTGGTCAAGCGGGGCTACCGGCTGGCCCTCGACCCGGCGGCGGACACCAAGTACGCGGACATGTGAGCGGAAGCCTCCGGGGGTCGGCTCACGGATACGTGGTCTGGCGGATGTACAGGCACTCGTGCCGGGGGACGGTCAGATACAGGAAGAATCCGCCGGGGACATGCGTGACATTCCCCTTCGGTCCCGCCTCCTGGTACGAGGCCCCGTCGAGGCAGAACGCGGCCGCGGCCCGGACCAACTCATCGGCCTGCTTCTCGACCCCGGCGACGAAGGCCGGCGGCGCCCCGCCGATGACGTACCCCTCGTCCGGGTCATACTCCCACCCCAGGTCACGCGGACACCGCCTGCCGGGCCTCCGACTCGACGGCGCGGAGTTCCGCCCTGGCCGCGCGGAACTCGGGAGCGTCGCTGCCAGTCGTGCTCTGCACGGCGCCGAGGGCTGCCTGGTAGCGCGAGCGCAGGCCGGGGCGCCGTTCGATCTCCACCTGTGCCTGCCAGTAGGTCAGCCAGTACTGGAGGTGGCCGAGCTTGCCGTCCTGGAGGGCCGCCCCCAGGGCCTGCTCCTTGTGCTGTTCCATCTCGCTCAGCCGGTGCGGAGCGAGGGGCGCCAGCGCGACGCGGACCGCCGCCGGGGTGCGTTCGGGGCGGGGAACCAGCTCATGCCCGTGGTGATCCGGTTGTGTGGTCACGTCTCGGCTCCCGGGAAGCCTCTCCTCCGTACACGGGGATCGTCCATGAAGCAGCGCTCCGCACGGGGTTCGGCGGTCCGGCCGTGGCCCGTGAACAGCTCGGGCATCTGCTCGACATGAGTGAACTGGCCCACGTCACCATCCGGGTCGTTCCGTGCGGCGCGGAACACTTCCCGACCACCGGCCGGTCCTTCGATTACGTCGAAGGCCCCGTACCGCAGCTCGACACCGTGCAAGTACCGGGCCGTTCTGGACCGCATGGAGTCGTGCGCGCTCACCCCGTGGAGACAGAGACAGCCACCACGCCCACCGCCGTTCACATCCGCGACTCCACGCACCCGGCCGGGCCCCGCCTCACGCTCGGACCGGCTGCCTGGGCGGGCTTCCTGCCCTATGTGGCGCGCTCGGAATGCCCGGCCGCCGACTGCATGACGAGTTCGCGGTAGGCAACCCTCTGGATCTCCTCAAGTGGTTTGGAGGGGACGGTCCGGCCGGTTCACCATGATCGGTATGAAGGGACGCGCGGGATTCGGCAGGAAGCAGGACTGTGTGCTCGTCATCCGGGACTCGGATGTCGTTCTGGAGGCCTTGCGGGAGGCTCTGGACGGGGCCCGGGCCGAGGAGCGGGCCGGGCTGGAGCGGGCCCTCGCCGTGGTGGGGGGTGTCGCCGGAGCTGACGAGGGGCCGCTGCGGGCCACGTGGGTGCGGGAGCGGCTCGCCGGGATCGGGTTCGCCGGGGACGTCGGCTCCGTCGCAGCGATCAAGGCGCTGCGCCAGGCCGAGCCGGATCTGAGTCTGCTGGCCGCCGTGCAGTTGCAGCGGGACGCGGTCGCCCACCCGGCGTGACACCGGCCGCCATGGTCTCCTCGTCCGCCGAGGGGAGCCACGCGTCGGCCGGCCGGCGCAGCCAGCCCTCCGACCGGGCCGTCCGCGCCGCCGCGCGCCTCAGCGCCGTCAGGCCGGGGTGGACCAGGCCCTTGCGCCAGACCAGGGAGACGGGGGACAGCGGGACGGGGGCCACGAGGGGGCGCAGGACCGCGCCGGGCATGGGCGGGAAGTCCACCACCGCCAGCACCGGGTGCCCGGTCTTCCCCATGACGCGGGCGAACTCCTCGTCGCCGACGGCCAGCGGCAGCGGCGGCGCGAGCCGGATGTCCCGGCCCTCGAACAGGCGCAGGGCCAGGTCGGTCCACTCCCGGGTGCGCGGGTTGCCCGCGCCGGCGTACACCGTCTCCCCGGCCAGCGCGGACAGCGGTACCTCGGGCAGGGGCGCCAGCGGGTGGTCCTCGGGCAGTACGACGGCCATCGGCTCGTACCGCACGGGCTGCTGTGCGAGGCCGGAGCGCAGGGCCGGGTCGAGGCCGGCGAAGCGGCCGAAGGAGGCGTCCAGCCGGCCGGCCAGCAGGTCGGCGGCGGCTCCGGTGAGACCGCTCTCGTAGCGGGCCATCAGCTCGCAGTCGGGGGCGAGTTCGCGGGCCCGGTACAGCACCCGTCGGCCGGTGGCCAGGCCCGCCGAGTTCAGGTCGACCAGCAGCGGGCGGGTCTGGCCGGCCGCGAACGCGGCGAGCAGGTCGTCCTGGGCGGCGAGGACCCGGCGCGCGTACGGCAGCAGGCGCTCGCCGTCGGGGGTGAGGGCGACCTGCCGGGTGGTGCGTACGAACAGCTCGGCGCCCAACTCCCGCTCCAGTCGCCGTACATCACGGCTGAGCGCCTGCTGGGCGACGTAGAGGCGGGCCGCGGCCCGGGTGAAGTGCAGGTCTTCCGCCACGGCCACGAAGGCGCGCAGCAGGCGCGGGTCCAGGGAAGCGGGCACAGAGCGAACTTACAACGCGGGTGCGTCAATCGGCGCCCGGCCGGTGTTGGACCCGGTGGCCGGCTCCGGGTGACCGTGGAGCCATGGCGCAACAGACCACCCAGGACCGCCGGGTACGGAAGAGACCGGCCCGCTTCTCCGCGTACCGGCGGATGTTCGGGCTTCCCGGTGCCCGGGCCTTCACCGCCGGCAACCTCCTCGCCCGCCTTCCCATGGGCATGTTCAGCGTGAGCGCGGTCGTGATGATCGCCGGTGCCCGGGGCTCGTACGCCCTCGCCGGTGCCGTCACCGCGACCGGGCTCGCGGCGACCGCGCTGGCCGGGCCCTTCCTCGCCCGGCTGGTGGACCGGCACGGACAGGCCCGGGTCGCGCTGCCGGCCACGGTCGTCTCCGTGCTCGGCAGCCTCGCGCTACTGCTGTGCGTCCGCTGTGACGCCCCCGACTGGACCCTGTTCGCGGCCTACGCCGCCACCGCGACCACCCCGAACATCGGCGGCCTCTCCCGCGCCCGCTGGGCCCATCTGCTGCGCGAGGAGCCCGGCACGCTGCACGCGGCGAACGCGTTCGAGCAGGCCGCGGACGAGCTGTGCTTCATGCTCGGGCCGGTCCTTGCCGCCTTTCTGACCGGGACGTTCTTCCCGGAGGCGGGCACGCTCGCGGGGGCGGTGCTGCTGCTCGCCGGAATGCTGCTGTTCACCGCGCAGCGGGCGACCGAGCCGCCGACGGCGGCCCGTTCCCAGGCGCCCTCGCCACTGCTCAGCCCGGGCATCCGGCCGCTGCTGGTCTGCTTCCTCGCGACCGGAGCCGTGTTCGGTGCCATGGAGGTCGTCACGATCGCCTACGCCGACGCGCGGGGACAGCGCGCGGCGGCCGGTGCGGTGCTCGCGCTCCAGGCGGCGGGCTCGTGCGTGGCGGGGCTGGCGTACGGGGCGCTGCGGCCGGCCGGCCCGCGGCTCGTCCGGTGCCTCGCGGCGATGGCCGCCCTGATGACGCTGCCCTGGGCGGCGGCCGGCACCGGCTCGCTCCTGGTGCTGGCCGGCGCGCTGCTGGTCGCGGGCATGGCGACCGCGCCGACCATGGTGACGGCGATGGCCCTGGTGCAGCGGCGCACCCCGGCCGACCGGCTGAACGAGGGCATGAGCCTGATGGTGACGGGCCTGCTCACGGGGATCGCGTGCGGCTCGGCGACGGGCGGCTGGGCGACCGAGCGCCTCTCCCCCGTCGTCGCCTTCGCCGTACCGGCCGCGGCGGCCTTCCTGGCCCTGCTCGCCGGCCTGGCGAGCGGACGGGAGCGGGCATGACGAAGGCCCCGCCGCTGCTGCGACGGGGCCTTCGCCCACATGGGGCCGGCCCCCCTCGGGGGCCTCGTGGAGATGGCGGGAATCGAACCCGCGTCCAACGGTGCGGAATCAGGGCTTCTCCGTGTGCAGTCCGCTGCGATTTTCTCGGCCCCGGAGATCACGCGGACAAGTCTCCGACGGGCTCAGTCACTGTTTGATTTCCCTCTACACCCCGTGACCGGGTCTAGAGGTTTAGTTCCCTAGCTGATGCCAGGATCCGGGTCGGGAACAGCCCCGGGCTGACACTTCGCAAGTCGCTGATCAGGCAGCGAGGGCGAAGGAATCGCGCTTGGTGTTGGCGATTATTTTTTGCGACATATGGTTTACGAGATCATTGCCGCTTCCTCGACACGCTTCCCCTGCTTCGACAGCCGCTGTCGAAACCGATCATCCCCATGTTGTTTTTTCAATCCCCTCCGTGGAGGGTTCCCGCACCCTCTGAGGGATGCAGGCCCATCGTACGTGACCAACGCCCGACGATGCCAGCCTATTCCCGTCCGGCCGGCTAGGCGCCGCGCTGCCTGCGCTTCGCCGCCGCGATGGCCCGGGCCGCCTCCCGCCGGTCCTGCTGCTCGCGCAGCGTCTGCCGCTTGTCGTACTCCTTCTTGCCGCGCGCGAGAGCGATCTCCGCCTTCGCCCGGCCGTCCTTGAAGTAGATGGCGAGGGGCACGATCGTGTGTCCCGTCTCCTGGGACTTCGACTCCAGCTTGTCGATCTCCTCGCGGTGCAGGAGCAGCTTGCGCTTGCGGCGCGCGGAGTGGTTGGTCCAGCTGCCCTGGTGATACTCGGGGATGTGGGCGTTGTGCAGCCACGCCTCGCCCCGGTCGATCTGGACGAAGCCGTCGGTCAGCGAGGTCCGTCCCTCGCGCAGCGACTTGACCTCGGTGCCCATGAGCACGAGCCCGGCCTCGTAGGTGTCGATGATCGCGTAGTCGTGCCGGGCCTTCTTGTTCTGGGCGACGATCTTGCGCTTGCCGCCCTTCTCGCCGTCCCTGGCCTTGGCGGCCCCGCCGTGCTTGGGCTGGGACTCCTTCGGTACGTACATTCCCTTGCTCATAGTGCCGACCATTTTCGCACCACACAGGGGAGGTGAGTACAGCCGATTTCCCGTGGCCGCGCGGGGCCGGCTACGACGGGTCGCCCAGCCCGGTGAGCACCCTCCGCGCCCGTGGCAGGGCCTGCTGGGGCCCCGCTTCCAGGTCCGGGGTGATGCCCCGGCCGTCGACGGTACGGCCGGACGGGGTGCGGTAGTGGCCGACGGTCAGCTCGGCCACCGAGCCGTCGGGCAGCTTCACCGGCATCTGGACGGAGCCCTTGCCGAAGGTGCGCGAGCCGATCACCACCGCGCGCCCCCGGTCCTGGAGGGCGCCGGTGAGCAGCTCGGCCGCGCTCATGGTGCCCCCGTCGACCAGGACGACCAGGGGCCGGGCGGTGTCGCCGCCCGGGTCGGCGTGCAGGGCGCGCTGGGCGCCGTCGACGTCGTAGGTGGCGACCAGGCCGCCGTCCAGGAAGGCGGAGGCGGTGTCCACGGCCTCGGTGACCAGGCCGCCGGAGTTGCCGCGCAGGTCGAGGACGGTGCGGCCGTCGGCGGGGGCGGCGCGCAGGGCCGCGCGGACCGCGTCGGCGGAGCCCTTGGTGAACGCGGAGACCCGCACGGCGGTGACCCCGCCGGGCAGCCGGCGCACGGTCACGGAGTCGGTGGACAGCCGGGCCCGGTGCACGGTCCTCGTCCACGCGCGGGTGCCGCGCTGGAGGCCGAGCGTGACCGTCGTGCCGGCCTGCGCGTCCGCCGTGCCGTCGCCGGACGCGTCGCCGCGCAGCAGGGCGATCACCTCGGTGACCGGCCGGCCGTCGGTCCGGTGGCCGTCGACGCTGCGCAGCCGGTCGCCGGTGCGGATCCCGGCGCGGTCGGCGGGCGAGCCGGGCCGCACGCGGGTGACCTCGATCCGGCCGTCCGGCCGCTGCCGTGCCCACAGGCCCACGCCGGTGTAGCGGCCGTCGAGCGCGTCCCGGAACTCCTCGTACTCGCCCTCGGTGTAGACCGCGGCCCAGCGGTCGCCGCTGCGGCTGACGGCCCGTTCGGCGGCCTCCGTCGGGGACTTGCCGGCGGCCATCGCCTCGGCGGCGGCCTCGCGCACGGCCTCGGGCCGGCCGGCCGGGCCCGCCGGTGCGGCGACGGCCCTGCGCGGTGCGGTGCCGGATCCCGGGAAGGCCCCGGTGACGGCGCCCGTCGCCAGCACCCCGGCGAAGACCAGTGTCAGGGCGGCGCCGCGGCGGGCGCGGCGGGTATGACAGAGGGGGTCACGGCCTGACATGGCGGTGAGTCTAGGACAACGCGAAGGGCCGTACGGACGGTTGCCCGTACGGCCCTTCTTGGTGTGCGTCACACCTTCAAGTACTTGCGCAGCGCGAAGAAGGCCGCCAGGGACGGCATCAGCACGCTGGTCGCCAGGATCAGCGGCAGCTTGGTCAACACCGCGTCCCAGCCCACGAAGTTGATGAGGGTGAGCTTGTGGGAGAGGTCCATGCCGTGGTCGATGGTGAAGTACCGGCCGAGCACGAGCGCGACGCAGGCCAGGCCGCCGCCGATGAGTCCGGCGACCGCGGCCTCGGCGATGAACGGCGCCTGGATGTAGAAGCCCGAGGCGCCGACCAGGCGCATGATGCCGGTCTCGCGCCGGCGGCTGAACGCCGAGACGCGCACGGTGTTGACGATCAGCAGCAGGGCGACGATCAGCATCATCGCCATCACGCCGAGCGCGCCCCGGTTCATCAGGTTCAGCAACTGGAAGAGGTTGTCCAGGATGCCCTTCTGGTCCTGCACCGACTGCACGCCGTCCCGCCCGTTGAACGCGCTCGCGATCACCTGGTACTTCTGCGGGTCCTTGAGCTTGATCCGGTACGACTCCTGCATCTGGTCCGGCGTCAGCGAGCCGACCAGCGGGGAGTTGCCGAACTGCTCCTTGTAGTGCTTGTACGCCTCGTCCTGGGACTCGTAGGTCACCTTCTCGACGACCGGCATCTGCTTGAGGTCCGCGAGGATCTGCTTCCTCTGGTCATCGGTGACCGCGCCCTTGGCGCAGTGCACGTCGGTCTCCGCGTCGTGCTTGTTGCACAGGAAGATCGAGACGTTGACCTTGTCGTACCAGTAGCCCTTCATGGTGCTGACCTGGTCGCTCATCAGCAGCGAGCCGCCGAACAGGGCCAGGGACAGGGCGACGGAGACGATGACGGCGAAGGTCATCGTCAGGTTGCGGCGGAGACCGACACCGATCTCCGACAGGACGAACTGGGCGCGCATGGCTACTTCTTCAGGCCTTTCGGGAACTGGGTGCGGTCAGTGCTGGTAGCCGTAGACGCCGCGGGCCTGGTCGCGGACGAGGCGGCCCTTCTCCAGCTCGATGACGCGCTTGCGCATCTGGTCCACGATGTTCTGGTCGTGCGTCGCCATGATGACGGTGGTGCCCGTCCGGTTGATCCGGTCGAGCAGCTTCATGATGCCGACGGAGGTCTGCGGGTCGAGGTTGCCGGTGGGCTCGTCGGCGATGAGCAGCTTGGGCCGGTTGACGAACGCGCGCGCGATGGCGACGCGCTGCTGTTCACCGCCGGACAGCTCGCCGGGCCTGCGGTCCTCCTTGCCGCCGAGTCCGACGAGGTCGAGCACCTGCGGCACGGACTTGCGGATCTCGCCGCGGGACTTGCCGATCACCTCCTGGGCGAAGGCCACGTTCTCCGCCACCGTCTTGTTCGGCAGCAGCCGGAAGTCCTGGAAGACGGTGCCCAGCTGGCGGCGCATCTGCGGCACCTTCCAGTTGGACAGCCGCGCGAGGTCCTTGCCGAGCACGTGCACCTGGCCGTGGCTGCACCGCTCCTCGCGGAGGATGAGCCGCAGGAAGGTGGACTTTCCGGAGCCGGAGGACCCCACGAGGAAGACGAACTCGCCCTTCTCCACCTCCAGGGAGACATCCCTGAGTGCGGGGCGGGTCTGCTTGGGGTAGACCTTGGAGACGTTGTCGAATCGGATCACGGATGCACCACGGGTCGCCGGGGGTAGATGAGCGTGACCATACGCGAACCGGGTGTGCGAGCGCAGGCACAGGTTGAGGTTGGGCAAGACTTGTACGTTTTTGTACCGCCCGATGTCCCCACCCCCCGTGTCCCCCCGCGTGCGGGCCCCGCGCACGCTCCGCGGGAACCTGGCACAGTGGAAGGAAGACGAAGGGCGACGGGAAGGCCGGGGAACGTTCCCCTTCCCGCGAGCGTTGGACATGTGATGGCCGGTGCAAGGAGGGCGAGCGCATGACGTACGACCGGTTGGTGTGCGCGAACTGCGCGGCGCCCGTGAGCGAGGGCCGGTGCCCGGTGTGCCGTGCCAACCGCGAGCGACTGCAGCAGGAGGGCTTCTTCGGGGGCCTGAACGGGCTGAACCCGATGGCGCTGATCGCGCTGCTGGCGGTACTGATCGCCGCGCTGGCGCTGCTGGCGCACCAGACGGTGTGAGAGCGCCGCAAGGGCCCGGAGCGCCGAGCTCCGGGCCCTTGCGCATGCGCTGTGCGTGCGGTGGGTGAGCGTACGGCTACGCTCAGGCGGCGGCGCCGCCCCGGCCGCTGACCAGGCGCGGCAGCATACGGAAGCCGATGCCGCCGGCGATCATGGTCGCGGCGCCGACCAGCAGGAACGCGGTCTGACCGGCACCCGTCTCGGCGAGCTGCTTGTCGCCGCCCTGGGCCACGGTGTCGGAGCCGGTGTCGGTCAGCGCCGCGGAGCCGGCGTCCTGCGGGACGGTGTTGTTGCCGCCGCCGTTGGGCGTGTTGTTGTTCCCGCCGGTGCCGGTGCCGCCGTCGGTGGAGCCGGTCGAGCCGGTGGAACCGGTCGAGCCCGTGGAACCGGAGCCGCCGTCGGTCCCGCTGTCGCCGCCCGAGTTGCCGGAGCCACCGGAGTTGCCGTTGCCGCCCGAGTTGCCGTTGCCGTTGCTCCCCGAGTTGCCGTTGCCGCCGGTGGTCGGGCCGCCCGTGGTCGGGTCACCGGTGGTCGGACCGCCCGTCGTCGGGTCACCCGTCGTCGGGCCGCCCGTCGTCGGGCCGCCCGTCGTCGGGCCGCCCGTCGTCGGGCCGCCCGTGGTCGGGTCACCGGTGGTCGGACCGCCCGTCGTCGGACCGCCCGTCGTCGGGTCACCCGTCGTCGGGCCGCCGGTGGTCGGACCGCCCGTCGTCGGGTCACCCGTCGTCGGGCCGCCGGTGGTCGGACCGCCCGTGGTCGGGTTACCGGTGGTCGGGTCACCCGTGGTCGGGCCGGCGTTCGTGTTGCCGCCGTCGGTGCAGATGGCGACCGGGCAGGGCTCGCCCCCGCCCGTGTTCCCGCCGTCGGCGCCCACACCGCTCACGCCGAGGCTGATCGGACCCGCCTGGACATCGAGGTCCAGGGCGGAAGCCGCGCCCGCCGCGGTCAGCGAGGCACCGGCCGCGATCACGGCGCCGGCGGCTATCCGCGCGACCCGGATCCGCGTCTTCTTCGTCATATGGTTGCTACCCCCAGTAGCTGTTCGTCAATGAGGCGGCGCTTGGGCGGGCGTGCCGTGATCGACGGAGGCAGCTGGTGACGAAGAGTGCGTCAACTCGATCCCCCGGTTCACATGCGCCCCGCGAGTGCGCATGCCGCCGCCCCACCCTTCCGATTTTTCAAAGCAACGTCAAGGGCGTTGCGGGCGCATTGTCCGAAGGGGTGGCGTTTACGGGGAATTGAAGCGTGTGACTGTGATGTAAAACCCGGACAAAAGAACAACTGCCGCCCAGTGGACGGCAGTTGTCATGTCGACAAAGTTACTTCTCCTGCTGCTTGCGCCAGCGAATTCCGGCCTCCAGGAACCCGTCGATCTCGCCGTTGAACACGGCCTCCGGGTTGCCCACCTCGTGCTCGGTGCGCAGGTCCTTGACCATCTGGTAGGGGTGCAGCACGTAGGACCGCATCTGGTTGCCCCAGGAGTTGCCGCCGTCGCCCTTGAGGGCGTCCATCTTGGCCTGCTCCTCCTGCCGGCGCCGCTCCAGCAGCTTGGCCTGGAGGACGTTCATCGCGGTCGCCTTGTTCTGGATCTGCGACCGCTCGTTCTGGCAGGAGACCACGATGCCGGTGGGCAGGTGGGTGATGCGGACGGCGGAGTCGGTCGTGTTGACGCCCTGGCCGCCGGGGCCGGAGGAGCGGTAGACGTCGATGCGCAGCTCGGACTCGTCGATCTCGACGTGGTCGGACTGCTCGACGACCGGCAGCACCTCGACACCGGCGAAGGAGGTCTGGCGGCGGCCCTGGTTGTCGAAGGGCGAGATGCGCACCAGGCGGTGCGTGCCCTGCTCGACGGAGAGGGTGCCGTAGGCGTACGGCGAGTGCACGGCGAAGGTGGTCGACTTGATGCCGGCCTCTTCGGCGTACGACGTCTCGATCAGCTCCGTCTTGTAGCCGCGCTGTTCGGCCCAGCGCAGGTACATGCGCTGGAGCTTCTCGGCGAAGTCGGCGGCGTCGACGCCGCCGGCCTCGGCGCGGATGTTGACGAGCGCCTCGCGGGAGTCGTACTCGCCGGACAGGAGGGTGCGGACCTCCATCTCGTCCAGCGCCTTCTTCACGGAGACCAGCTCGGACTCGGCCTCGGCGCGGGTGTCCGGGTCGTTCTCCTCCTCGGCCATCTCGAAGAGGACCGCGAGGTCGTCGATCCGGCCGCGCAGCGCCTCCGCCTTCCGGACCTCGGCCTGGAGGTGGGAGAGCTTGCTGGTGATCTTCTGCGCCTCGTCCGGGTTGTCCCACAGGGACGGGGCCGCCGCCTGCTCCTCGAGCACGGCGATATCTGCCCTCATCTTGTCGAGGTCCAGGACGGCCTCGATCGACTCCATGGTCGAGGAGAGGGACTTCAGCTCTTCGGATACATCGACGACTGCCACGCCTTCCAGCGTAACGGCTGTGGCAAGCGTCCTCGGCCGGGCCGTGTCCGGGGCCGGGGCTCAGGGGGCCGACGTGCTGTGCGTGTCCTGGGGTGTCCGGTCCTCCCCGTCCGCGGAGGCGAACCACGCGCCGACGCCCACGGCGGCCGCGACCACCACCCCGGCCACGCCCAGGGTCACCCGGCGCCGCCGCACCGCGGCCCGGTGGCGGGCCGAGCCCGGCCGGGGGGCGCCGGCGGCCCGGGGCGCGCGGGCGGTGCCGTGGGCGCCGCCGGCCAGCTCGTCCGGCGCGGGCACCCGCATCGACGTGTGCGTGTCCCGGTTGGAGTCCGGCTTGGCACCGGGGACCAGGGACACCGCACCGCGCCGCCGTACCGGCTCGCCCTGCGCGACGGCCGCCGGCGCGGGCTCCTCGCCCTCCTCCTCGGCGGGGCCCGGCTCGTCCACCTCCAGCGGCGGCAGCCCGGCCAGCGTGGGCAGCTGCTCGCGCAGCCGCGCCGCCAGCTCCGAGGCGCGCAGCCGGGAGGCGGGGGCCTTGGCCAGGCACTGCACGAGCAGCTGCCACAGCTCCTCGGGGATGCCGGGCAGCGGTACGACGGTCTCGGTGACGTGCCGGCGCAGCACCGCGCCGGGGTGTCCGCCGCCGAAGGGCGTGAAGCCGGCCAGCAGCTCGTACAGCACCGTCGCCAGGGCGTAGATGTCCACGGCGGCGCGCGGCGGCAGGCCCTCCACGATCTCCGGGGCCAGGTAGTCCGGGGTGCCGATGATCTTCGTGGCGCGGGTGCGCCTGGGCGAGTCGATCAGTTTGGCGACGCCGAAGTCGGTGAGCAGCGCGGGGTGGGCGCCGCCCGGGCCGAGCGGGCCCCGCATGTCCAGCAGGATGTTCTCGGGCTTGACGTCCCGGTGGACGACCCCGGCCGCGTGGGCCGCGGCCAGCGCGTCGGCGACGTCGGCGGCGATCGCGACGGCCGCCTCGGGGGCGAGCCGCCGCTCCCGCTCCAGCCGGGTGCGCAGGTCGGTGCCGCGCACCAGGTCCATGACCAGGGCCAGGTCGTTGCCGTCGACCACCAGGTCGCGCACGGTGACGATGCGCGGGTGCTCCAGGCCGAGCAGCGCGGTGCGCTCCTGCACGAAGCGTCCGACGAGCTCCTGGTCGGAGGCGAGGTCCTCGCGCAGCAGCTTGATGGCGACGGGGCCGTCCGGTCCCTCGCCGAGCCACACCGTCCCGGCGCTCCCCCGCCCCAGGATCTGGTTCGCGGTGTACCGGCTGCCGATCTTCCGTGCCAAGACTGCTCCTACAGACGCGTGTTGTCGTCAAAAGTACGCGTCAGGCGAGCCAACCTCCTCAGTGGAGGCGGAAATCACCCGGGAGATGTCGACAAATCTCCAACCTGGCGGTCAGTTCCCGGAGGAGCCGCCCAGGTCCTCGATCCAGCCGCCCACCTTGCCGGCCCAGTCGGTCAGCTGGTCCCAGTAGCCCTTGCCGGTGCCGATCCAGTCCTGGAGCGGGGTCAGCTCCCAGATCAGCCAGCTGACGACGACCAGGATGACGATCGTGAACAGGCAGCCCTTCAGACAGCCGAGTCCGGGGATCTTCATCGGGTTGGCGCCGCGCTGCCGCGGCGCCCGGGGCTCGCGCGCGGGCCGCTGCGGCTCGGGCGGGGCGGGCGGCGCGTACCGCTGCGGCTGCTGGGGCTGCGGCGGCTGGGGCGTGGCGTACCGCTGGGGCTGCTGGGGCGGGTAGCCGTGGCCCGGGTCCTGCGGCGGACGCTGCCGGCCGCGCGGCTGGGGCTGCTGCGGGCGGGGCTGCGGGGCCGGGCGCGGCTGCTGCTGGGGCCGGGGGGCGACCTGCCGCTGGGGGCGGCGGCGCAGCGGGTCCTCTTCCGGGTCCAGGTACTGGATCTGCGTCTGGTCGTTGCGGTCGCGGGCGGCGCGCAGCTGTGTCTGCCAGGGGTGCGGCTGGTCGGGCTGCCCGCCGCCGTACTCCCCCTGCTGCCCCTGTTGCCCCTGCTGGTGCGGCGGGACGGGCGGCAGGACGGCCGTGGGGTCCGCCGCGCCCGTGTGCGGCAGGACGGCGGTGGGGTCGGCGGCGCCGGCCGGGCCGCCGGTGTGCGGCAGCACGCTGGTCGCGGCGTTCGGGTCGTACGCCCCCGGGGGCGCGTTCGCCGGCAGCACCTGGGTGGGGTCGGCGGCGCCCGGCGCGTCCGGGACGGCGGTCGGGGCCGGGTCCGGGGCGAGGAGCGCGCCGACGTCGTCGGCGGCGGCGATCTGCGCGGCGTTCGCGTGCACGCCGACGCCCTCGGCGACGACCCGCAGGGCCCGGGCGAGGTTCCCGGCGCCGGGCCGCTCGTCCGGGTTCTTGCGCAGGCAGCGCTCTATGACCGTCCACAGCGGGTCCGGGACGGTGGAGGGGCGGCGCGGCTCGGCGCTCAGGTGCTGGTGCAGCACCTCCAGGGCGGTGGACCCGGCGAACGGCGGACGGCCGGTGACCAGCTCGTACAGCAGGATGCCGGCGCCGTAGACGTCCACGGCGGAGGTCTGCGGGCGGCCCTCGGCGGACTCCGGGGCGATGTACGCGGGCGTGCCGACGAACTCGTGGGTACGGGTCAGGCCCGGGGAGTCGGCGAGGCGGGCGATGCCGAAGTCGGTCAGCATCGGGTGCATCTCGCCGCCGTGCTGCATGAGCAGGACGTTGGCGGGCTTCAGGTCGCGGTGGACGACCCCGTCGGCGTGGCTCGCGGCGAGGGCGTCGGCGATCTGCGCGGTCAGCAGGGACGCGGCGACCGGGGTGAGGGGTCCGTTCTCGCGCAGGTAGCGGTGCAGGTCGGGGCCGTCGACCAGGTCCATGACCAGGGCCAGCAGATCGCCCTCGACGACCAGGTCGCGGACCCGGACGATGTTCGGGTGGGTGAGCCGGAGCAGCACGGAACGCTCGCGCAGGAAGCGCATCACGATGTCCGGGTCGCTCGCCAGCTCCTCCTTGAGGACCTTGATCGCGACCGTCTCTCCCGGCTGCCCGGGCACGGCGGCCTCCGCGCCCGCCGTCTCGCGCTGGCGGGCACGCCAGACAGTGCCTGTGGCGCCGCGTCCGAGCGGCTCCTCAAGCAGGTACTTGCTGCCGACTGGCCGCACGTCACGCGCTCCCTGCTGGTTGCTGTCGCTTGCTCTCCGGTCCCGGTGTCCCGGTGTTCCGCCCCACTGTAGTGCCGTGCTACGGGGCACCACCCACGCGTTCCCGGGCATCCTCGGGGCGCCCGGGGCGGGGTCCGACGGAAAGACGCGGGTCGCGGCCCGCCGGTTGCCCGGGGCCGGACGTGACCGATCTCAACTGATCGCCGGCGGGGTCCGGGTCCGGCACTTTTGGGGGCAGAGCCGACCAATCAAGATCACTTGTCATCGGGTTCCGGGCGCGTTGCCGACGGCAGGTGCGAGGATGCCTCCAGCAGTCCGCCGGGACGGTTCCGGCGGCCGCTGGCCGACGTGCTCGTGTGGGGTGGGGGGAAGTCCGCGCCCGCGCAGACCCGCGCAGAAGGGACCGCTGACGCCGATGCAGATCCGGCTGACCGTCGTAGACCCGCTCGGTCCGCCCCCGCACCGGGGCGCCGCCGTGTGCCGCGACGTGCTGGTCACGGCGCCCGTGGGCACGGAGCTGGGCGCGGTGGCGTCGGCGCTGGCCGGGGCGGTCGCGGGCGAGGGCGGCACGGGGCGGGAGGCCGGCGCGTCCGTGGTGCTCTACGCGGGCGAGGAACGGCTCGACCCGCGCCGGTCGACACTCGGCGAACCACCCCTGGTCGACGGCGCCGTGCTGTCCCTGGGCGGGCCGGCGGCGCCCGAACCGCGGCCCGGGCTGGACGACGCCCCGGCGCAGCTGCACGTGGTGGCGGGACCGGACGCGGGCGGGGTGCATCTGCTGCACGGCGGGCGGATCACCGTGGGCCGCTCCGCCGACGCGGACGTCCCGCTGGACGATCCCGATGTCTCCCGGCTGCACTGCGCGGTCACCGTCGGCGCGGACGGCCGGGTCTCGGTCGCCGACCTCGGCTCCACGAACGGCACGTCCCTGGACGGCACCCGGGTCACCGACCGGCCGGTACGGGTCCCCGCGGGGGGCCTGCTGCGGATCGGCGAGTCCGCCCTGCGGGTGACTCCGCCGGACGGGGCGGCGATACGGGTGCGGGCGGTGCCGGACGGCGAGGGCCGCGTACGGGTCGCCGTGGGCGGCGACGCACCCGGGACGGCTCCGGGTGCGCGGGCCGGTTCGGCCCCGGACGTCCCGCCGGCGCGGGAGGCGGCACCGGGCGCGCTCGCGGGGGGTACCGGTGCGGGCGTGACGCATGACGCGGGGGGTCCCGACGGCTATGGGGGCGCGGGGGCGTCCCCGGCGGGGGACGGCGGCCGGGGTTTCGCCCCCTCCGGGGAGGCCCAGCACGGCTACGGCTCCTACGACCCCGCGGCACGGGGCGCCGGCGGCGCGGCCCGGGAGCACCGGCGCGGGCAGTCCCCGGTGGTGCCGGGGCAGGCCGGGGCGCCGAGGGCGGAGCGCGGGAGCGCGGGCTCCGGCGTGCCGGGCACGGTGTCCGGCGGCGCCACCCACGCGGGACGCTCCGGGATCGCCGGCGGACCCGGCGGGGCGGCGTACGCCGGGGGAGCCGGCGGCGAGGACCCGCGTCCGAGCGGGCGCAAGGGCACCCCGGTCAGGGGCACGGAGCTGCCCGGAGGCAGCCTTTCCGGACCCGCCGACGTGACGTACACGGAGTACGGCGACCACCCCGGGTACGCCGGCGCGCCGTACGGCGCCCAGCCCGCCCGGACCGACGCGCTCCACGGCACCCCCGCGGCGCCGGGCGGCGCCCCCGCCCGCCCGGCCGGTGCCCGGCGGCGCGGCTTCGGTGCCTGGGCCCGGCGGCTGACCGGCGGGCGGGGGGAACAGGCGGGCACCGCCGTGCCGTACGACGGCTCCCCCGGGGCCGCCGCCGACGGGGACCCGGCCGCCGGTGCCGTACCGCGCCCGGACACCTGGCCGGATCCGGCGGCGCTGCTGCTGACGGCGCTGGGTCCCGGGCCCCGCCTGTGGGAGCGCGGGCCGGGCCATCCGGAGGCGCTGACCGTGCGCCTCGGCACGGCCGACCGGAGCGCGCCGGACGGCTCGGGGCTCCTGCCCTCCGTACCCGTGACCGCCGCGCTGCGCGAGGCCGGCGCGCTGGGCCTGGCCGGTCCGCGCCCCCGGCTGTCCGGGCTGGCCCGCGCGGTGCTGGCCCAGCTCGCCGCGCTGCACTGCCCCGACCTGCTGGAGATCGTGCTGATCAGCGCGGACCACGCCCGGCCGGTGGCGGAGCGCACGGCCGAGTGGGCCTGGCTGGGCTGGCTCCCGCACGTGCGGCCGGGCCACGGCCAGGACTGCCGCCTGCTGCTGGCCTACGACCGCGAGCAGGCCGCGGCCCGTACCGAGGAACTGCTGCGCCGGGTGGAGGACCGGGCCGCAGCGGCCGGGGTGCTGCCCGGACCGGCCGGGACGGTGACCCACGGAACAGGGACCGGCCCGGCCGGGATGGCCGTACCCGGACCGGGCGCCCCCGCCACCGCCCCCCTCCCCCGACCCGCCGCCACCGCCTCCCTCCCCGGCCCCGCCGTCACCGGCGGCCACCACGGGCCGTTCACCGTCGTCGTCGTGGACGGGGACCCCGGGGGCTCCGCCCTGCGGGACGCCCTCGCGCGGCTGGCCGCGGCCGGGCCGCGGGCCGGGATCCACCTGGTGTGCCTCGCCGAGACCGAGCCCGCCTCGCCCCTCTCCCCGGTGGCCCGGACGTACGAGACCGCCTGCGCGGTGACGCCCGTCTTCCGGCACTGCGGTGCCGTCGCGCTGCTCAGCGGGGACGTCGCCACCGGGCTGCAACTGCTGCGGGTCGGGCCGGGCGGCCCGGTCGGCCCCGGCACGCACGGCACCGTGGACGCCGTCTCCGCCGCCTGGGCGCAGCGGTTCGCGCGGGCGCTGGCCCCGCTGCGCCCGGACGGCCCGGACGCCGAGCCGCAGGCGCGCCTGGCCGTGCCGCTGCCCCGGTCGGCCCGGCTGCTGGACGAGCTGGGGCTGGCCCGGGCCACCCCGGCGTCGCTGATGGCGCGCTGGGCGGACGCGGCGGACGACACCGAGTCCCCGGGCGGCCGGGCCCGGGCGGTGCTCGGCGCCGGGCCGCGCGGACCGGTCACCGCCGATCTCGTGGCGGACGGGCCGCACCTGCTCGTCGAGGGCCCGGCCGGCAGCGGCCGTACCGAGCTGCTGCGGACCGTGGTCGCCTCGCTGGCCGCCGCCGAGCGGCCGGACCGGCTGGCCATGGTGCTGCTCGACGGCCGGGACGGCGTGGGCACGGGCGCCGGGCGCGGCGAGGGCCTGCGCGTGTGCACGGACATCCCGCACGTGACCACCCACCTGATCGCGGGCGACCCCGTGCGCATGCGGGAGTTCGCCCAGTCGCTGAGCGCGGAGCTGAAGCGCCGGGCGGAGCTGCTGGGCCGCACGGACTTCGCCCGGTGGCACGCGGGGCGGGAGGTGTCCGGCCGGATGGTGGCCCAGCGCGCCTATGCCCCGCATCCCGCCTCCGGGGACATAGAGGCGCCGCCCAGCTCCACGATCCGGCTGCGGCCGGGTGCGGCGGCCCGCCGGCGCGCCGCGGCCACGCCGCCGTTGCCCCGGCTGGTGGTGGTCGTGGACGACCTGGACGCCCTGGTCTCCCCCGCGCTCGGCTCGCCGGGCCGGCCCGCCGCCGGCTCGGTGGTACGGGCGCTGGAGGCGGTGGCCCGGGACGGCGACCGGCTCGGCGTGCACCTGGTCGCGGCGGCCGGGGCCGACGGCCGTACGGCCCAGTCGGAGCCGGCCCGCCGGGCGGCCCTGCGGGTCGTGCTGGAGGCGCCGCAGCCGGGGCCGGACCAGCCGGCGCCGGGGCGGGGGCGGCTGACGTGCGCGGACGGGTCGGCCGTGGGCTTCCAGGGCGGCCGGGTGACCGGGCGGATCCCGCGCACCGCGACCCAGCGGCCCACGGTGGTGCCGCTGGACTGGCAGCGGATGGGCGATCCGCCGGCCCGCCGGCCGGTGCGGGAGCTGGGCAACGGCCCGACCGACCTGGCCCTGCTGGCGAGCGCGGTGGAGCGGGCGGCCCGCGAGGTCGCGGCGGCCGAGGTCCCGTCCCTGCTCTAGGCCTTCTTCCCCGCGAACTCCCCCGCATACGTGCCCGGTTACGAGCCGATCACGATACGCCGGTCCGGCCCCCGGGTGCTCTTGCCCGTGCGGAGCGGCCCGGCGTACACCGGACCGCACGGGACAGAGTTCTTACGTTCAACGCGCGTTCAACGAGGAACGAACGAACGGGGAAGTGATGCACAGCAAGAGCAGCACATTCCGGCCCCACCGGGCCGTCACCGCACTCGCCGCCCTGCTCGCGGGGGCCCTCGCGCTCTCCGCCTGCTCCAGCAGTGACGGCGACAAGGAGGGCACCGGGGACAGGACCGGGGCGAGCACGGGTGCCACCGTCAGCCTGCCGAAGCTGGACGGCGCCAAGCTGGAGGTGGCCGCCGTCTGGACCGGCGGCGAGCAGGCCAACTTCAAGAAGGTCCTCGCCGAGTTCGAGAAGCGCACCGGCGCGTCGGTCACCTTCGTGCCCGCGCAGGACCCGATCATCAACTTCCTCGGTTCGAAGATCGCGGGCGGCCAGCCGCCGGACGTCGCGCTGCTGCCGCAGCCCGGCGCCATCAAGCAGGCCGTGCAGAAGGGCTGGGCCAAGCCGCTGGGCGCTCAGGCGCTCAAGGAGCTGTCGGAGAACTACTCCCAGGGCTGGCAGGACATCGGCAAGGTCGACGGCAAGCAGTACGGCGTCTACTACAAGGCCGCCAACAAGTCGCTGATCTGGTACAACACCCAGGTCTTCGAGGGCGCGGGCGCGAAGGAGCCGAAGACCTGGCAGGAGCTGCTGACCGCCTCGCAGGCGGTGTACGACTCCGGGGTCACGCCGTTCTCGGTGGCCGGCGCGGACGGCTGGCCGCTGACCGACTGGTTCGAGAACATCTATCTGTCCCAGGCGGGTCCGGAGAAGTACGACCAGCTGGCCCAGCACAAGATCAAGTGGACCGATCCCTCGGTGAAGCGGGCCCTGACCACCCTCGCCCAGCTGTGGGGGAAGAAGGACTATCTGGCGGGCGGTCAGAAGGGCGCGCTGCAGACGGAGTTCCCGCAGTCGGTCACCCAGACCTTCACCGGCGGCGACCAGCCCAAGTCGGCGATGGTGTACGAGGGTGACTTCGTGCAGGTGAACATCGGCGAGACCAAGGCGAAGGTGGGCACGGACGCGAAGGTGTTCCCCTTCCCCGCGGTCGGCGACAGCGCGCCGGTGGTCTCCGGCGGTGACGCGGCGGTGGTCCTGAAGGACTCCAAGGCGGCGCAGGCCCTGGTCACCTTCCTCGCCTCCCCGGACGCGGCCACAATCCAGGCGAAGCTGGGCGGTTACCTCTCCCCGAACAAGAACGTGCCGTCCTCGGCGTACCCGAACGCGGTGCAGCGGAAGATCGCCGAGGCGCTGGTCGCGGCCGGTGACGACTTCCGCTTCGACATGTCCGACCAGGCCCCGCAGGCCTTCGGCGGCACGCCCGGCAAGGGCGAGTGGAAGGACCTCCAGGACTTCCTGAGGAACCCGCGGGACGTCGCGGGCGCCCAGGCGAAGCTGGAGCGGGACGCGGCGGCGGCGTACGGGAACGGGGGCTGATCCGGACATGGCGTCGGCAGCGGCGGCCGGGGCCGCACCGGGCCCCGCCGCGCCTCGCGGTCGCAAGAGCGTGACCGGCACCCGCAGGACCGTGGCAGCGCTGTTCCTGCTGCCCGCGCTGGTGCTGCTCGGCGCGCTCGTGGTCTACCCGATCGGGTACTCGGTCGTCCGCAGTTTCTCGGGCAACTCCGGCGGCGGCTTCGTCGGCTTCGACAACTACGAGACGCTGTTCACCGACGACGGCATCCGCACCGCCCTGAAGAACAACGTCCTGTGGGTGGTGTTCGCGCCGACGGTCGCCACCGCGCTGGGCCTGGTCTTCGCGGTGCTCACCGAACGGGTGCGCTGGGGAACGGCGTTCAAACTGGTCGTCTTCATGCCGATGGCGATCTCGATGCTGGCCGCCGGGATCATCTTCCGGCTGGTGTACGACCAGGACCCGGACAAGGGGGTCGCCAACGCGGTCTGGGTGGGCGTGCACGACACGTTCGCGCAGTCCTCGGCGTTCCCCAAGGCGCACCCGGGGCGCCGGTCGCCGCTCGTGGCGGACGGCGGGGGCTTCGTCACCGAGGAGGCCGTGCGCGCCGGGCAGCCGGTCGCGCTGCCGCTGGTCGGCGTGGCCCCCGACCAGTTGCCGGACGGGGTGCAAAAGGCCGTCGCCGCGAAGCCGGAGCCGGGCAGGGTCACCGGGACCGCCTGGCAGGACTTCACCCGCGGCAAGGGCGTCGGAAGGCTCGGGGCACCCGATCCGAGCGAGGTGGGGTACGCCGGGATGCGGATCGAGGCGGTGAAGGACGGCAAGGTGGTGGCCTCCGCCACGGCGTCCGGCGACGGCACGTTCACCCTGCCCGCCGCCGCGGACGGGGCCCGGCTGCGGCTGCCGGCGGACAACTTCCGGGAGCCGTACAACGGGGTCTCCTGGCTCGGCCCGGCGCTCGTCACCCCGGCGATCATCGGGGCGTACGTGTGGATGTGGGCGGGTTTCGCGATGGTGCTGATCGCGGCCGGACTCGCGGGCGTGCCCCGGGAACTGCTGGAGGCCGCGCGGGTGGACGGCGCCTCCGAGTGGCAGGTGTTCCGCAAGGTCACCGTGCCGCTGCTGGCGCCGGTGCTGGCGGTCGTCGTCGTCACGCTGATGATCAACGTGCTGAAGGTGTTCGACCTGGTGTTCATCATCGCGCCCGGCTCCTCCCAGGACGACGCGAACGTGCTGGCACTGGAGCTGTACCGCAAGGGCTTCTCGGAGGGCCGGCCGGGGGTCGCGAGCGCCATCTCGGTGTTCCTCCTGCTGCTGGTGATCCCGGTGATGCTGTTCAACATCCGCAGGCTGCGGCGGGAGGTACGGCGATGACGGTGACCGCCTCGGGCGTCCGGAAGGCCGAGCCGGTCCGGGCGGCCCCCGTCCGGCCGTCGGCCGGCTCCCGGATCGTGGAGAAGCTGGGCGGCGGACTGGTCCGCGTGGTGCTGATCGTCGTGGGCCTGTTCTGGCTGGTGCCGACCATCGGCCTGCTCGTCTCCTCGCTGCGCTCGCCGCAGGACATGAGCGCGAGCGGCTGGTGGACGGTGTTCACCGAGCCGTCCCGGCTCACCGTGGACAGCTACGAGAAGCTGCTGGAGAACTCCGACATCACCGACTCCCTGGTGAACACCGTGCTGATCACGGTCCCGGCGACCCTCCTGGTCGTGGTGATCGGGGCGCTGGCCGGGTACGCGTTCGCGTGGATGGAGTTCCCGGGCCGGGACTGGTGGTTCCTGGGCGTGGTGAGCCTGCTGGTGGTGCCCGTGCAGGTGGCGCTGATCCCGATCGCCGAACTGTTCGGGAAGATCGGGCTGTTCGGGTCGATCCTCGGGGTCATCCTGTTCCACACCGGGTTCGGACTGCCGTTCGCGGTGTTCCTGCTGCGGAACTTCTTCGCGGAGATCCCGCGCGAGCTGCTGGAGGCGGCCCGGCTGGACGGCGCCGGCGAACTCAGGCTGTTCGCCCGGGTGGTGATGCCGCTGGGCGGTCCGGCGATCGCGAGCCTCGGCATCTTCCAGTTCCTGTGGGTGTGGAACGACATGCTGGTCGCGCTGGTGTTCACCAAGTCGGGCACCCAGCCGATCACGGTCGCCCTCCAGACGCAGGTACGGCAGTTCGGCAACAACATCGACGTACTGGCGCCCGGTGCGTTCCTCTCCATGGTGATCCCGCTGGCCGTGTTCTTCGCGTTCCAGCGGCAGTTCGTGACCGGGGTGATGGCGGGCGCGGTGAAGTAGCCGTACACACGCGTCACTCCAGGGGGCGGGCCCGTCGCGGCCCGCCCCCTTCGCGTCGGCCGGATGTCGCCCGAATGCCGTACCCGCCGTAACCGATTCACCCCTTCGGCCGTTCCCGGACCACCACGCCCGCGCCGAGCGACCCCTGGATGTGCCGTGCCCCGGTTCCGTCTCCTCGTCCCCGCGTACCCGGACCGGGCGTCCGCGTCCACGCCCGGGGAGCGTGTGCCCGCGCCACCGGCCCGCGCGTTCGCCCCGGCGCGCAGGGAGCCGGACACCGTGCCGCGACCCGCCGGTCTTCTCCCCGTCACCGGGAGCCGCTGAACGCCGTTGTTCCTCCCGGGAGTTCCCATGCCCCTCGGCTCGACGCGGCCCGCCCCGGGCCGGCCGTCCACGCGGCGTCCGGCGGGACGGCCCGGCCGCGTCCGCACGACGACAGAGAGAACAGAATGCCCCGCTTCAGCATCATCGTCCCGTCCCATGGGGTCGCCGGACGGCTGTCCCAGGCGCTGGACTCGGTCCTCGGCCAGTCCTTCGGCGACCTCCAGCTGATCCCGGTCTGCGACGCCCCCGACGCCCCGGCGGCCGAGGTCGCCGCCGGGTACGCCGGGCGGGACTCCCGGGTGACCGTCGTCCACTCACCGCCGTCCGATGGGCTGAGCGGGGCCCGCAACGCCGGGATGCGGGCGGCCACCGGCACGTACCTGCTCTTTTTGGACGGCGACGACCTGCTGCTGCCGGGGGCGCTGGCGGCGGCGGACGCCCGGCTGTCCGAGGTCGCCGGGGTGGACGTGCTGTACTGCGAGCACGAGCGCGCCCCCTGGTGGGAGGGCGAGCCGGCGGTCCCGGCCGGGCTGCTGCCGGAGAAGGCCCCGCGCGGCGCCTTCGCCCCCGCCGAGCTGCCCGGGCTGACCGGCGTCCCGTTGCCCGCGTGGAGCGCCGTGTACCGCAGGGCGTTCCTCACCGAGCGGGAACTGGTCTTCCCCGACGGGCACTTCACCGACCTCGGCTGGGGCGGGCTGGTGACCGTCGCCGCCGGGCGGATCGCGGTGCTGCGCCGGGCCGTCGTACGGCACCGGCCGCGCCGTCAGGGCAGCCGGCTCCGGCGGCCCGGTCCGCACCAGCACACCCTGCTGGACCAGGCGGAGCGGGTGCTGACCCGGGCGGCCGGGGCGGGGCTGCCGGCCGAGCGGACCGGGCCGCTGTTCGACCAGGTGTTCGCGGTGGTGCTGAGGACGGCGTCCCGGCCGGAGCTGCTGCCCTCGGGACACCGGGCGTTCTTCCGCCGCGCGGCCCGGCTCTACCGGCTCCACCGGCCGGCCGGCCACCGGGTGCCGGACGGCCGCCTCGGTGTGCAGCACCGGCTGCTGGCGGCGGGTGCGTACGGCGCGTTCCGCGCGCTGCGCGGCGCCCGCCGGGCGGCCGGCGGCGCCGCCCGGCGGCTGCCGCGCCCGCGCACGGCCCGCACCCGGCTGCGCTACGCCCGCGACCTGCGCCGCCCGATCGATCCGGACCTCGCCGTGTACTGCGCCTACTGGGGCCGCGGTTACGCCTGCAACCCGGCCGCGATCCACGCCAAGGCCCGGGAACTGGCCCCGCACCTCCGCTCGGTGTTCCTGGTGGAGGCCGGCCAGGAGCACACCCTGCCGGACGGCGTCGAGTACGCGGTGCTCGGTTCGCGCCGCTCCTGGGAGGTGCTGGCCCGGGCCGCGTACCTGATCAACAACGCGAACTTCGCCGAGGGCGTGGTCAAACGGCCGGGAAGCGTGCACCTGCAGACCCAGCACGGCACGCCGCTGAAGACCATGGGTGTGGACCAGTCGGTGTACCCGGTGGTGGCGGCGCGGTCCGGCAGCTTCACCAGGCTGCTGGGCCGGGTCGACCGCTGGGACTTCAACCTGTCGTCCAACCGCCACTCCACCCAGATGTGGGAACGCGCCTTCCCGGGCTCCTACGAACAGCTGGAGTACGGCTATCCGCGCAACGACGTGTACTACACGGCGACCGCCCGCGACGTAGCCCGGATCCGCCGTGAGCTGGGCGTCCCGGAGGGCCGGACGGCCGTGCTGTACGCGCCGACCCACCGCGACCACCACACCGGCTTCGAGCCCGGCCTGGACCTGGAGGCGTTCTGCCGGGCGGCCGGGGAGGATGTCGTCGTGCTGCTGCGCGCCCACTACTTCTACGACCGGGGCGGCTCGCACGGCTCGGACCGGATCATCGACGTCACCGCGCACCGCTCGGCGGAGGACGTGTGCCTGGCGGCGGACGCCCTGGTCACCGACTACTCGTCCATCATGTTCGACTACGCCAACCTGGACCGGCCGATCGTGGTCTACGCCGACGACTGGGAGGTGTACCGGGAGACCCGGGGCGTCTACTTCGACCTGATGGCCGAGCCGCCGGGCCTGGTCGCCCGGACGCCCGGGGAGCTGGCCGCCGTGTTCCGCGACGGCTCGTACGCCGGCCCCCGGGCCCGGGAGCTGCGGGCCGCGTTCCGGGAGCGGTTCTGCGAGTTCGACGACGGGCGGGCCGCCGAGCGGGTCGTCCGCCGGGTGCTGCTCGGCGAGCCGCCTCAGGCGCTGCCGCCGGTGCTCCCGCTCGCGGAGCGCGTCCCCGCCCCCGCCGCCGCGACCCTCGTGAGGAGCTGACCCGCCGTGCCCCGCTTCAGTGTGATCGTGCCCTGCTACAAGGTGCAGGGCTTCCTGCGCGAGTGCCTGGACTCGGTGCTCGGCCAGTCCTTCGAGGACTTCGAGCTGATCGCCGTGGACGACCGCTCCCCGGACGGCTGCGGCGCGATCCTCGACGAGTACGCGGGCCGGGACCCGCGCGTGAAGGTGCTGCACCTGCCGGAGAACGTGGGCCTGGGCATGGCCCGCAACGCCGGGCTCCCGCACGCCACCGGCGACTACCTGCTCTTCCTGGACAGCGACGACACCCTCACCCCGGGCGCGCTGCGGGCGGTGGCCGACCGGCTGGCGGAGACCGCCGACCCGGACGTGCTGGTCTTCGACTACGCGCGCACCTACTGGTGGGGCGGCACCCGGCGCAACGTCCTCGCGCACCTCCTGGCCGAGGAGCAGGTGTTCACGGCCGCGGAGTACCCGGGGATCCTGGACCTGCTGATGGTGGTCTGGAACAAGGCCTACCGCCGGGACTTCGTCACGGAGCACGGGTTCGTCTTCCCGCCGGGCTACTACGAGGACACCCCCTGGACGTTCCCGGTCATGCTCAGCGCCCGCCGGATCGCCGCCCTGGACCGGATCTGCCTGCACTACCGGCAGCGCCGGCAGGGCAACATCCTGTCCACCACCAGCCGCAAGCACTTCGACATCCACGACCAGTACGAGCGGGTCTTCGCGTTCGTGGCCGGGCGGCCGGAACTGGCGTCCTGGCGGCCGTACCTGCACCGCAAGATGGGCGAGCACTGCCTGGACATCCTGGCCAAGCCGGACCGGCTGCCGCCCGCCGACAAGGCCGAGTTCTTCCGGCGGACGGCTCGGATGTTCCGCGCCCACCGGCCCGAGGGCGTCCGGGTGGACGGCGAGGTCGCCGTGCTCACCGGTTCCTGGACCGGGTACCGGCTGCGGCGGCAGGCGGGGCGGGCCGGGCGGGAGGCGGCCCGGCGGGCGGGCCGGGCCCGCCGGGCCGCCGCCGCGCGGGCCGGCGGCGCCTGGGCCGCGCTGCACGCCCGCCGCCCGCTGGACGAGGGCCTCGTGGTGTACTCGGCGTCCTCGCACCGGGGCCTGCTGGGCGATCCGGCGGCGGTCTACCACGCGGCCCGCGAGATCGCGCCGCGGCTGCGCGGGGTGTGGGTGGTGCGGGACGAGGAGACGGCGGCGGGGCTGCCGGACGGCGTGGAGCACGTGGTCGTGGGCTCGCGGCGCTATCTGGAGGTCACCGCGCGGGCGAAGTTCTTCGTCAACGACGTGAACTGGCCCGGCACCCTGGCCAAGCGGCCCGGCAGTGTGCACATCCACACCCATCAGGGCACCCCGCTGAAGTACGTGGGCGCCGATCTGCGGGACAAGCCGGGTGCCCGGCTGGGCTTCGACGTGCCGCAGATGCTGCGCCGGGCCGACCGCTGGGACTACAGCCTGGTGGCCAGCCGCCACGCCGAGCTGGTGTGGGAGCGGGCCTACCCGTGCCACTTCACCTCGGTGCGCACCGGCAGCCCGCGCAACGACGTGCTGGTGCGCGGCGGACCCGGCGGCTTCCGGGAGCGGCACGGCATCCCGGCGGACCACACGGTGGTGCTGTACGCGCCGACCCGCCGGGACTACCGCCGCGGCGGGTACGTGGACCGGCTCGACCTGGCCCGGTTCGCGGCCGGTCTCGGCGAGGGGCACACGCTCGTGGTCCGGCTGCACCCGTCGCTGGCGCACGGGCCCGCCCGGGGCATGGGCCTCGCGGAGCTGGCCCGGCGCCGGATCGTGGTCGACGCGACCGACGAACCGCACCTGACGGACGTCCTGCTGGCGGCGGACGCGCTGGTCACCGACTACTCGTCGGTGATGTTCGACTACGCCGTCCTGGACCGGCCGATCGTCGTGTACGCCGACGACTGGCCCGCGTTCACCGCGAGCCGGGGCACCTATCTGGACATCACCGCCGAGCCGCCGGGCCGGGTCGCCCGCACCTACGGGGAGCTGGCCCGGCTGTTCGACTCCGGTGACTGGCGGGACGAGGAGTCGGCGCGGTCGCGTGCCGCGTTCCGGGGCCGGTTCTGCGAGTTCGAGGACGGGCGGGCCGCCGAGCGGGTGGTGCGGACCCTGCTGCTGGGCGAACCGATGCCCGCCCCGGCGTCCCGGATCCCGGGCCAGTCCGGTTCCCGGGACGCGCTGTCGCCGGCGTAGCGGCCGCTACTCGATGACGAGGTCGACGTCGATGTTGCCGCGGGTGGCGTTGGAGTAGGGGCAGACCTGGTGGGCGGTCTCGACCAGCTTGCGGCCGGTCGCCCCGTCCACCGTGTCGGGCAGTTCGACGCGCAGGGTGACCTTCAGCCCGAAGCCCTCGCCCTGCTTGCCTATGCCCACCTCGGCGGTCACCGCGGCGTCGCTGACGTCGACCTTCGCCTGGCGGCCGACCAGGCCGAGGGCGCTGCCGAAGCAGGCGGCGTACCCGGCGGCGAACAGCTGCTCGGGGTTGCTGCCCTGTCCGTCGCCGCCCAGTTCGACCGGCATGGCCAGGGCGAGGTCGATCCGGCCGTCGGAGGAGACGGCACGGCCCTCGCGGCCGTGGGTCGCGGTGGCGACGGCGGTGTAGAGCGCGTCCATGGAAGACCATCCCTCTCGGATGCGGGGTGCGTTGACGCCACAAGTAGAGCACACAATTAAATTGTGCACAATCAAATGCCTCGCAAGGCGGCTACCCTGGAGCCATGACCGACACGGAGTGGCTCCGCCTGGACCGCCAGATCTGCTTCTCCCTGCACGCCGCGTCCCGCGCCTTCAACGGCGTCTACCGCGCGCTCCTGAAGAACCTCGGGCTCACCTACCCGCAGTACCTGGTGATGCTGGTGCTGTGGGAACAGGGCGACCTGCCCGTCAAGAAGCTCGGCGAGCGGCTGCGCCTCGACTCCGGCACACTGTCCCCGCTGGTCAAGCGGCTGGAGACGGCCGGCCTGGTGCGGCGCGAGCGCAGCGCCGAGGACGAGCGGTCGGTCCTCGTCCAGCTCACCGCGGAGGGCGACGCGCTGCGCGAGCGGGCCCTCGAGGTGCCGCGCCGGATCTTCTCGGCGACCGGCTTCGACCTGACGGAGATCGGCGAGCTGCGCGAGCGGCTCGACCGGCTCACCGCCGCCCTGGACGCGGCGGCGGTGACGGAGGCCACGCGCTGACGGGCCGGACGTAGAGCCGTACGGTCGCCACGCCCCGTACGGCCTCCTCGCGGCCGGTGAACTGCTGCCAGAGCACGGTCACCTTCGCCCGCTCCACGGGGTCGCGCGGCACCCAGCGGGCGCCGAGCAGCCGGCGGTCCCCGACCACCCACACCCGGTCCAGCCGCGCCAGCCTGCGGCGCAGCTCCGCCACGCCGGCCTCCCGCCCGTACAGCGTCCCGGACTCCGCCGCCCCCGCGACCCGCAGCACGTCCCGGGTGCCGCGGAACGGCCGGGGGTAGGTGAGCGCCACGTTCCGCATGGCCGCCGGCACGAACACCACGGCGTCCCCGGCCGCCAGTTCCCGCCCCGCGGCCCGGGACACGGCCCCCAGGTCGTCCGCCCGGGCGCCGGGTTCGCGGTCCAGCTGGAGGAGGGGGAACCGGGGCAGCACCGAGAGGGCGACCGCGAAAACCCCGAGGAGGGCGAGGGAGGGGCGCGGAACCGGGCGCCCGGCCGGCTGCCCGGACCACACCCGCGCCACCGCCCCCATGACCCGCTCCGCCCCGCAGGCCACCAGCAACGGCGCCCCCGACAGGGCGTACAGCACGTACCGGTCGACGTACAACGGCGACGCCTGGGACACCAGCATCAGCACCGCCGGCGGCACCACCGTCACCGGCAGCGCCACCCCGGCGCACGTCAGCTCCCCGCGCCGCCCCACCAGCCGCAGCAGCCCCAGGCACCCCAGCACGAGACACACCCAGTACACCGAGTCGGCCGGGCCCAGGAACTTCCGCAGCAGCCCCCCGGCCGTCTCCGCCGTCGGCGCCCGCAACCACGCCAGCTGGGCCGACTGGCCCCGCGACACCAGCACCATCGGCAGCAGCGCGAGGACGACCGCCGCCGCCGCGCGCCCCCAGCCCCGCCACACCCGGCCCCCGGTCCGGGCCAGCGCCAGCGACACCGCGTGGGCGAGCAGGAGCAGCACGGCGAACTCGTGCAGCCAGCAGGTGAGTGCGAGGACCACGCCGTACGCCCGCCAGGAGCCGTCCCGCACGGCCCGGACGAACAGCAGCGTGGCCGCGGTGGCGCCGGCCGCCACCAGGGCGTAGGAGCGGCCCTCCTGCGCGTAGTGCCCGGCCATCGGCGTGACGGCGTAGAGCAGTCCGGCCCACAGCCCCACCCGCGGCCGGACCAGCCGGCTGCCGAGCGCGGCCACCAGGGCCGCCGTGCCGGCCGCCGCGCACACCGACGGCAGCCGCAGCGGGACCTCCCCGGGGTGGACGGCGAGGACGGGGTGCAGCAGCAGGTAGTACAGGCCGTGCACCGCGTCCACGTCGTGCAGCAGGCGCCAGATCTGCGGCACCGTACGGCGCCCCACCTGGAAGCTGACGGCCTCGTCGCGCCACATGCCGCCCCGGTCCAGCCGCCACAGCCCGAGGACCAGCATCACCAGCGCGGGCACGCCCGGCACGGCGGCCCGCCGCAGCCGTTGCCGGACGGCCGGCCGGCTCGTTGTACCGGCCGGTGCGCCCGTGGGCACACCGGCCGCCCGGCGCGATCGCGGTTTCGCAGGAAGCCCGACGTTCACCATGGCCCGATCTCTTGCGATTAGCCAACATTTGTGACTGTTGACGGCGTATCAGCAGGGATACACCATCCGCACCGCTTAGGCTCCCATGCGATGAAGCGTCTCCGTGTCACCCCCGGACCGATCGTCACCCTCACCGCCCTGTGGGTCCTCACCCGCGCCCTGATGCTGTGGCTGACCGCGCACAGCGGCCCCTGGCTGCCGGGCGGGGACGGGGTGACCCGGGAGGTGTGGCGGCTGTACTTCCACTGGTACGGCGTGCTCGCGCACGGCTCCTTCCCGGTGCACGACACGCTGTGGCAGTACCCGCCGGGCGCGGGCGCGGTGCTGCTCGCGCCGGGCCTGCTGCCGGGCCTGACCTACTTCCAGGCGTTCGTGCTGCTCACCGTGGCCGTGGACGCGGTGACGGTGGCGGCGCTGCTGCGCGCGGGCCGCCGGCCCGGCCGCAGCCTGCGCGGCGCGGCCCTGTGGACCGGCGGCCTGCCGCTGCTGCTGCACCTGCCGCTGGCCCGTTACGACGTCCAGGTCACCGGCCTGGCCGTGCTCTCCCTGCTGGCCGTGGCGCGCTCCCCGCGCGCGGGCGGCGTGTTCGCGGCGCTGGGCGCGCTGGTGAAGGTGTGGCCGGCGCTGGTGCTGCTGGGCACGCCCCGGGGCCGGCCGACGCGCACGGCGTGGCTGTCGGCGGTGTGGGCCGGGGCCGGGTGCCTCGCCGTGCTCGCGGTGTTCTTCACCCACCCGCTGTCCTTCCTGCGGGAGCAGGGCGGCCGGGGTGTGCAGATCGAGTCGCTGGGCGGTACGGCGCTCAATCTGGCCCGGCACTTCGGCTGGTCCGGCCGGTCGCGCTACCAGTACGGCGCGGTGGAACTGGTCGGCCCGTACGTGCGCGCGGTCGCCGTCGCCTCCCTCACGCTGACGGTGCTGTCGTTCGGGCTGCTGGTGCTGTGGCGGGTGCGGGCGCGGCACTGGAGCGAGGCCACGCCGTTCGACGCGGCGCTGAGCGCGGTGCTGCTGTTCACGGTCACCAGCCGGGTCATCAGCCCCCAGTACATGATCTGGCTGATCGGGCTGGCCGCCGTCTGCCTGACCTCCCGGCACACCAGCCAGCGGCCGGTGGCGGTGCTCGTCCTGGCGGCGTCCGCGCTGAGCACCGTGGCCTTCCCGATGTACTACCGCGAGGTGATCGACGGCACCTGGGCGGGCTGCCTGCTGATGCTGGGCCGCAACGGGCTGCTGACGGCCGCCGCCGTGCTGTCCTTCCTGCGGCTGTGGCGTTCCGCACGTCCGCCGGCCGCCGGCACCGGCCCCGCGACGCGCCCCCGGCCCGGTTCCGACCGCCTGCCGGACCGGGCGCTGAGCGCGCCGTAGCGGGCGGGGCCCGCGGTCGCGGGGGCCCGGCCGGTCACAGGGCCCTGAGGGCCGCCGCCGTGGCCCGGGCCAGCCGCTCCAGGTAGCCCTTGGGCGGCTTCGGGGCGCGGATCACCACCGAGCGCCAGTACAGGGGGCCGGAGATCAGGTCGAGGGCCAGGTCCCGGTCGGTCCCGGCGCGCAGTTCGCCGCGCTGTTCCGCCGCCGTCACGATCCGGCTGGCCACGCCCTCCTGGCCGTCCCGCAGGGCCTTCTGGAAGGCCTCCGCGAGGTCGGGGTTGCGGGCCGCCTCGGCCTGGAGGTCGGGGATGATCTGGGACGCGACCGGGTGGCGCAGGGCACGGGACGTGACCTCGTACAGCAGCCGTAGGTCACCCTCGAGCGAGCCGGTGTCGGGCACCGGGAAGCCGGTCACCGCCATCGCGGAGACCACGTCCAGGACCAGGTGCAGCTTCGAACGCCAGCGCCGGTACACCGCCGTCTTGCCGACGCCGGCCCGGCGGGCGATGCCCTCGATGGACACGCGGGCGTAGCCGACGGCGGCCAGTTCCTCGAAGACCGCCGTCCGGATGGCCTCGGTCACGTCCTCCCGGAGCACGGCGGCCCCGGCGGGCGCCCGGCGGCGCGGACGCGCCTGCGGCTCGTCGGCGGAGGCGGCGTTCGTCGTCATACCGGACAGCATAGGGCGTGACGACGAAACGGTTGCGTTCCGACGTCGGCGTGACCTACGCTCGCGTTGCGACGATACGGTCCCGTCCCGACGTAAGAGCACGTGAAGAGAAGCGTAAGGAAACGCCGGCCGACGGGTACCGCGGCGCACCCGGCGCGCGCCGGGCGCGGCATCCCCTCCCCCGAGCGAAAGCAGCGGATGTGAGCCAGGTCCTCCACACACCGCCCCCCACCCGGGCCCCGGCCGGCGACGATCTCGCGGCGCTCGCGGCCCGGCACGGGCTGTCGGTCAGCGGCGCCCGCCCCTCCCTGCCCCAGTACGTCCGGCAGCTGTGGGCCCGCCGGCACTTCATCGGCGCCTTCGCCACCGCCAAGCTCACCGCGCAGTACAGCCAGGCAAAGCTCGGCCAGGTCTGGCAGGTCATGACCCCGCTGCTGAACGCGGCGGTCTACTACTTCATCTTCGGTGTGCTGCTCGGCACCAAGCAGAACGTGCCGGACTACGTTCCGTTCCTGGTCACGGGCATCTTCGTCTGGACGTTCACCCAGAGCTCGATCATGGCGGGCACCCGGGCGATCTCCGGCAACCTCGGCCTGGTCCGGGCCCTGCACTTCCCGCGCGCCGCCCTGCCGATCTCCTTCGCGCTCCAGCAGCTCCAGCAGCTGCTGTTCTCGATGTGCGCGCTGGCCGTCATCCTGCTCGTCTTCGGCGTGCCGGTCGCCGCCTCCTGGCTGCTGGCCGTCCCGGCGCTCGTCCTGCAGTTCACCTTCAACGCGGGCGTGTCCATGATCGTGGCGCGGCTCGGCGCCAAGACCCCGGACATCGCCCAGCTGATGCCCTTCCTGCTGCGCACCTGGATGTACGTGTCCGGTGTCATGTGGAGCATCGACAAGATCGCCGCGCACGACGACCTGCCGCGCCTCGTCACGGTCCTGCTGCAGATCAACCCGGCCGCGGTCTACATCGACCTGATGCGGTTCGCGCTGATCGACAGCTTCCAGGCGCACCAGCTGCCCCCGCACGTCTGGGCGGCTGCGGCCGGCTGGGCCCTGCTCGCCGGCGCCGGCGGCTTCATCTACTTCTGGAAGGCTGAGGAGACCTACGGCCGTGGCTGAGCACACCGCAGAGAAGATCCCCACCGTCGTCGCCGACCGCGTCGACATCGTCTACCGGGTCAACGGCACCGGCGCGGGCCGCGGCTCCGCCACCGCCGCCCTGAACCGGATCCTGCGGCGGGGGCAGGCCGAGAAGGCGGCCGGCGTGCGCCGGGTGCACGCCGTGAAGAAGGTCTCTTTCGTCGCTTACAAGGGCGAGGCGATCGGGCTCATCGGCACCAACGGCTCGGGGAAGTCGACCCTGCTGAAGGCGGTCGCCGGCCTGCTCCCGGTGGAGAGCGGGCACATCTACACCGACGGCCAGCCGTCCCTGCTGGGCGTGAACGCGGCCCTGATGAACGACCTCACCGGAGAGCGCAACGTCTTCCTCGGCGGGCTGGCCATGGGGATGTCCCGGGAGCAGATCAAGACGCGATACCAGGACATCGTGGACTTCTCGGGCATCAACGAGAAGGGCGACTTCATCACCCTGCCCATGCGCACGTACTCTTCCGGCATGGCCGCGCGGCTGCGCTTCTCCATCGCCGCGGCCAAGGACCACGACGTACTGCTCATCGACGAGGCGCTGGCCACCGGCGACCGCTCCTTCCAGCGGCGCTCGGAGGAGCGCATCCGCGAGTTGCGGCAGCACGCCGGCACGGTCTTCCTGGTCAGCCACAACAACAAGTCGATCCGTGACACCTGCGAGCGGGTCCTGTGGCTGGAGCGCGGCGAACTGCGGATGGACGGGCCCACGGAGGAGGTCATGAAGGAGTACGAGGCCTTCACCGGCGAGCGGAAACCGGCGGCCTCGAAGGCGTAGGCCATGGCCGTGCGGCCGGGGATGACCCCAGCGTTATCCCATTTATATGTTCTTTAAATATTGTTGAGGAAGATGTGCCGGGAAGTACCGAGCTGAAGGAGTCCACCACGATGCCCCAGTTGAGCCTGATCGTCTATGGGCCGAACGCCCAGGGGCATCTGACCGAGTTGCTGGACTCCCTGACGGCCCATCCGCCGCACGACACCGAGCTGGTCGTCGCCGCCGTCGGCGACTGGGCGCGGGAGACGGCCGACGGCCACGCGCCCGGGGCGGTCGTCGTACCGCTGCCGGACGGCACGAGCGACACGGACGCCCGCGCGGCCGGTGCCGCCCGGGCCACCGGCCGCTGGCTGCACTTCGTCCACGCCAAGGACGGCCTGCCGGCCGGCAGCCCCCGGCTCATAGCCGAGCGGACCGCCGAACTGGACGCGCTGGACGGCACGGACCCCGTCGACGTCCTGCTCTTCGACCACGTCGTCACCAACTGGCAGCGCACCACCAAGCCCTCCGCCGGCGGCCGCCGCCTGGCCGCGGCCGGCCGTAACGCCCGGCCCCTGGACGAGGTCGCCGACCTGCTCCGGCTCGCGCCGCTGATCGGCAACCGCGCCGTGCGCGCCGACTTCTGGCGGGCGAACGAGCACCTGTTCGGCGGCGAGGACGAGGGACGCGCCGCGCACGCCGTCCTGCTGACCGCCGGCCGGATCGCCTGCCTGAACCAGGCGGCGTACGAGCACCGCGTGCCGCGCGCGGAGAGCCTGCCGCCCCGCAAGCCCGAGGACCGGTTCAGCCTCATCGACCGGTACGAGTTCCTGCTGCCGCTCGCGGAGGGCCGCCGCGCGCCGCACAAGGTGCTGTACAGCATGATGACGCGCCAGCTCATCACCACCTTCGCCCGCGAGGACCTGCCCGACCCGGTGGCCCGCGAGTTCTTCCGCCGTTCCTCGGTGGCCGCGGTCCGCTGGCGCCCCGAGAACTTCCAGCGCCCGGCCGGCCTGGACGGCATCCGGCACGCGATGCTGGAAGAGGGCGCCTACACCCGGTACCGCGCGCTGCAGGCCGCCAACCGCACCCGCCGCGCCACCCGCAAGGCCGTGCGCACCCGCAAGAAGCAGCTGAGCGCCAAGGTCCGCGACCAGCAGTACCAGCGCGCGCTCAGCCGCCCGGTGGAGCCCCGCCTCGCCCTGTTCTCGGCCTACTGGAACCGCGGCGTGGCCTGCAACCCGGCCGCCATCGCCGCGAAGCTCGGCGAACTGGCACCGCACATCCACCCCGTGTGGACGGTCAGCAAGGCGAACGCGGCCCTGCTGCCGCCCGGCACCGACCATGTGATCCCCGGCACACGCCGCTACTGGGAGGTCATGGCCACCGCCAAGTACCTGGTGAACAACGTCAACTTCCCCAACGCGATGGTGAAGCGGCCCGACGTCGTCCACCTCCAGACCCACCACGGCACCCCGCTCAAGCGGATGGGCATGGACCAGCGGGACTACCCGGCCGCGGCCCAGGGCCTGGACTTCGCCGCGCTGATGGCCCGCGTCGACAAGTGGGACTACAGCCTCAGCTCCAACAGCCACACCACCCGCATGTGGGAGCGCGCCTACCCGTCCCGCTACGTCTCGCTGGACTACGGCTACCCGCGCAACGACGTCTACTACACGGCCACCGCCGCCGACGTCCGCGCCGCCCGCGAGCGCCTCGGCATCGCCCCCGGGCAGACCGCCGTGCTGTACGCGCCCACGCACCGTGACTACGAGGCCGGCTTCACCCCCCGCCTCGACCTGGCCGCCCTCGCCGACCAGCTCGGCGAGAACACCGTCCTGCTCGTGCGCGCCCACTACTTCTACGGTGGCGGGGGCGCCGCCCAGCTGACCGGCCTGCGCCGCTCCGGCCGGATCATCGACGTCTCCGTCTACGACCCGGTCGAGGAGCTGTGCCTGGCCGCCGACGCCCTGGTCACGGACTACTCGTCGATCATGTTCGACTACGCCAACCTGGACCGCCCGATCGTGATCTACGCCGACGACTGGGAGACCTACCGCACCACCCGCGGTGTGTACTTCGACCTGATGGCCGACCACCCCGGCCAGGTCGCCCGCACCCAGGAGGAACTGACGGAGATCTTCCGCTCCGGTGCCTGGCGCGACGAGAACGCCGCCAAGGCGCGGGCCGCGTTCCGGCAGCGGTTCTGCGAGTTCGACGACGGACGCGCCGCCGAGCGAGTCGTACGGCGGGTGTTCCTCGGTGAGCCGGAGACGGCGCTGCCCCCGGTCCTGCCCATCGAGCAGCGCACCCCCGCCCCGACGCCCGAGGAGGCCACGGCATGACGACCCAGCCCGACGTCACGGTCACGATCATCGTCCACAACGACGCCGACCGCCTGCCCCGCGCGGTCGCCTCCGTGCGGGCGCAGACCCACGCCAACATCGAGATCGTCATCAGTGACGACCACTCGACCGACAACACCCCCGAGGTGGCCCGGCGGCTGGCCGCCGAGGACCCCCGCATCCGCAACATCCGGCTGCCGGAGAACAGCGGCGGGTGCAGCGCCCCGCGCAACCGCGCCATCGAGATATCCCGCGCGCCGTACCTGATGTTCCTGGACAGCGACGACGAACTCCCGCCGCGCGCCGTGGAGTTGCTGCTCGCCGCGCACCAGGAGCGCGAGGTCGACTTCACCATGGGCGCGGTGCGCCGGGTCCGCGTCGACAACGGGCGCCGCTCCACCTGGATGCCGCACCTGGTCAAGGAGCGCCGCACCCTCGAGGGCATCGAGGACGACCCCCGGCTGTTCTTCGAGCACCTCTCGACGAGCAAGATGTACACGCGGGCCTTCCTCGACCGCCACGAACTCCGCTTCCCCGAGGGCATCCACTACGAGGACCAGCTTTTCTCCGCACAGGCGTACTGCCTGGCGAAGGGGTTCACGATCATCCCGGACCCGGTGTACGTCTGGTACATCGCGCCGTTCGCCGCCGCGGCCTCCGCGTCCATCTCGAACCAGCGGGACCGGATCTCCAACGTCCGCGACCGGGTGCGCGTCCAGCACCTGATCGACGACTTCCTGCGCAGCAGCGGACACGCGCAACTGCAGCCGGACAAGGACTACAAGTTCCTCAAGCACGACTTCCGCATGTACGCCGGCGACCTGCCCCACCGGGACGACGAGTGGGTGGCCGCCTTCGCCGAGATCATGAACCCGTACCTGGACCAGCTCTCCCCCGAGGCGTACGACAGGCTGCCCCGGCCCGAGCGGGTCGTGCTGGAGCTGCTGCGGCAGGGGCGCACGGCGGAGGTGCGGCTGGCGGCGCGCGGGCTGGGCCACGCGGTGGCGCCGCGCCAGGTCACGACCGACAGCGCGGGCGTCCCGTACTGGGGCGAGCAGCCGCCGACGACGGAGCGGGCCCGCCGTGAGCTGGACCTGTCCGAACTCGAGCTGGACACCCGGCCGTTCTCCACGGCCCAGTTCCGCCACGAGATCACGGACCTGACGTACGGTCCCGGCGCGGCCCTCACCCTGAAGATCACCACCTACGACCCGGGCCGGCGCCTGCCCGTGGGCCCCCAGCGCGCGTCGCTGCTGCTCACCCCGGGCAAGCGCCGGATGACGATGCCGTTCCGTCTGGACCCGGTGCGTCCCGGCGTCTTCTCGGGCACGGTCCGCATCGACCTCGCCTCGGCGTCGCTCCCGGTGCAGGGCTTCGACGGCTACCGCCACCCGCAGGTCCGCCTGGACCAGCAGGGCATGGCCAACTCGTCGGTGCTGCTCGCCCCGCTGGACCTGACGCCGCGCACCGTCGACGTCCCGCACCACACCGTCACCATCGAACCGGAGCCCCTGAGCCCCGGCCGCCTGCAGATCCGCTGGCAGCCGGTGGGGGCGACGGCCAAGGTGCTCCGCCCGATGGCCCGCAAGGTCGCCCACCCGCGCATCAAGAACGCCGCGCGCCTGGTGAAGAGCGTGCTGAAGTAGGGACACACCGCGCGGGCGCCGTCAGGGCGCGTCCTCGGACGGCCGGTCACGAGTCCTTCGTGACCGGCCGTCGCCGTTTCCCGCGGCCCTCCGGGGCGCCGCCGGCCGGCACCGGCTCAGGGCACCACGCGGTACAGCACGTCTCCGTCCGGTCCCACGGCCGCCTCCTGGAGCCACGGCGCCGGGGCCCCGTCGACCACCCACCGCACCCCGTACTCCCGCAGGATCTCCCGCCGCTCCGCGGGCCGGGTCCCCGCCGAGAAGTACCGTTCCACCGCCTCCTGACGCCGGCCGGCGTCCGGCAGGAACACGTCCGGGTAGCCGGGTGCCACGGTGTACGCCCCGTACGCCGGGAGCTGCCGGGCCGGGAACTTGCGGGCCATCACCACATCGCCGTACCGCACCCCCGCCCGTGCGGCCCACTCGTACCCCGCCCAGGGCGCCCGGTACCTCCCCGCGACCGCGCCGGGCAGCGCGTCCCCGCCGACCACGTACCCGATCGTCCCGGCCTGCGTCCACGCCCCCGCCAGCAGCAGGACGGTCAGCGCGCACGCCCACCCCCGGCGCGCCGCCCGCCGGGTCGCCGAGACCGCCTCCAGCGCGGCGGCGAGCTGGGCCGGGATCAGCGCGGCGGGCAGGGCGCGGCCCCAGGAGTAGTGGCCGGTCAGCCAGCCCGCCGCGGCCACCAGGGCGCCCAGGAGGAAGAACAGGACCAGCGGGTCCCGGCGGTCCCGGCGCAGCCGGACTCCCAGCGCCACCACCCCGAGCAGCACGTACCCGAACCGCCCGGCCGGGTTCCGGTACAGCGGCCGGTGGACCGCCTCCAGGTCCCCGCCCGCGGAGAACAGCGCGAAGAAGTCGTAGTACGGCCACAGCCCCAGCACCAGCACGCCGAGCAGCAGCCCGGCGCCGAGCCGGAGCAGCGTCCCGCGCGCCGGGCGGGCCGCGGCCACCAGGGCCAGCCCGCCCAGCGTCGCCACCACCCCGGTGAACTGGTGGCACAGCAGGATCACCGCCCACAGCACGCCCAGCCCGAGCCCCGCGCCCCACCCGGCCGCCGAGCGCACCGCCCGGGTGAGCCAGGCCCAGAAGTGGAAGGCGAGTCCGAGCGCGCACACGCTGGGGTAGGCCACCGTCAGCGCCAGGGACCTCAGGCCGACGAAACCGCTCCAGGTGAACGCCGCCGGGCCCCACAGGAACAGCAGGCACAGCAGGGCCACGGCGGGGGCGGCGCGGTGGGCGGTGAGGGTGCGGACGAAGCGGTGGACGCCCGTCACCAGCACGGCCAGTGCGACGACCGCCGCCAGGCGCAGGACCCCGAAGACCGGCAGCCCCGTCAGCTTGGCGACGGTGCCGAGCAGCAGCGTCCACGGCGAGTAGTACGGGCTCGGCGTGTCCGCGTCGATCAGCGGGTTGCCGGGGTGCGACAGGCTGTGCCGCAGCCGCTCGACCGTCGCCGCGTGCATGCCCAGGTCGCCCGCCCACGGCAGCCGGACGACGACCAGGAGCAGCAGCACCAGGACCAGCGCGACGGCACCCTGGGCCCAGTTCCGGCCACTGCGCGCCGCCGCCGGGTCGCGCGGCGCCGCCGCGAGCTGCTCCGGTTCAGTAGGGGTTGTCGTGGTCTGCATGATCCATCGACCCTACCGCCGACCGCGTCACCGCCGCCGGACAGGCGAAGGGCGCCCGGGGCCGCGACGGCCCGGGGCGCCCTTCGCGGGAGCGCTACGAGTGCGTGCGCAGCAGCGTCCGCATCGTGCGCATCGCCACCGACAGGTTGGCGAGGTCGAACGAGTCCGAGCTGCGGATCTCGTCCAGCGTGGTGCGGGCCCGGCTCAGCAGCGCCGCGTTCTTCTGCTCCCAGGCCGCGAACCGCTGCTCGGGCGTCGAGGTGCCGTTGCCCACCGCGAGGATGTCCGCGGTGAGGGCCGCGTGCGCCGCGTACAGGTCCTCGCGGATGGAGGCGCGGGCCATCGACTGCCAGCGGTCGGTGCGGGGCAGTTCGATGATGCGGTCCATGAGCTGGGTGATGTCCAGCCGGTCGGCGAGGTCGTAGTAGACCTCGGCGACGTCCAGCGGCTCCTTGCCCATGCGGTCGGCCACCGACACGATGTCGAGCGCCGGGAAGGCGGAGGAGAACCCGGCCACGCGGGTGGCCAGCTCGTCCGGGACGCCGGCCGCGGACAGCTCGTCGTACACGTGCTGGTACCACTCCAGGTCCGCGCCGCGCAGCAGCTTGGGCAGCTCCTGCCAGACCCGCTCGACCCGCTCGGCGAAGAACTCCACCGTCTCGGCGAGCTGGACCGGCTGCGGCCGGTTGTTGAGCAGCCAGCGCGTGCCGCGCTCGACCAGGCGGCGCGAGTGCAGCCGGATGCGGGTCTGCACGGCCGCGTCGACCTTGTTGTCCAGGGCCTCGACGGCGTCCCACACCGGTGCCGCGCAGAAGATCACGCGGGCCGCGGTCTGGGCCCGGACGATCTCCTCCAGGGAGGCGCCGGTCTCCTCGCGCAGCCGGTGCAGATACGTCGTGCCGCCCGTGTTGACCGTGTCGTTGACCAGCACGGTGGTGGTGATCTCACGGCGCAGCGGGTGGTGGTCGATGGCGTCGGCGAACCGCTCGCGCAGCGCCGTCGGGAAGTAGGCGTGCAGCAGACCGCGCAGATACGGGTCGTCCGGCAGCGAGGTGCCCAGCAGCTCCTCGGCCACCGTGATCTTCGTGTACGCCAGGACGACGGCCGTCTCCGGGCCGGTCAGGCCCTGGCTCTGGGCCAGGCGCTCACGGATCTGCCGGTCGGTCGGCAGGAACTCCAGCGCCCGGTCCAGGTGGCCCTCGCGCACCAGGTGGCGGATGAACCGCTGCTGGGCGTGGAGCATGTCCTTGGCCTGGGACAGGGCGTTGGCCAGGGCGGTGTTCTGCGCGTAGTTGTTGCGCAGGACCAGCGCGCCGACCTCGTCGGTCATCTCGGCGAGCAGCTTGTTGCGCTGCTTGACGGTCATGTCGCCGTCCGCGACCAGGCCGTTCAGCAGGATCTTGATGTTCACCTCGTGGTCGGAGGTGTCCACGCCGGCGCTGTTGTCGATCGCGTCGGTGTTGATCTTGCCGCCGAGCCGGGCGAACTCGATCCGGCCGAGCTGGGTCAGGCCCAGGTTGCCGCCCTCGCCGACGACCTTGGCCCGCAGGTCCTGGCCGTCGACGCGGATGGCGTCGTTGGCCTTGTCGCCGACGTCGGCGTGGGACTCCGTCGACGCCTTGACGTAGGTGCCGATGCCGCCGTTCCACAGCAGGTCCACCGGCGCCTTGAGAATGGTCCGCATCAGGTCGGCCGGGGTCATCTTGGCGACCTTGCCGTCGATGCCGAGGGCCTCGCGGATGTGGCTGTTGAGCGGGATCGACTTGGCGGTGCGCGGGAAGATCCCGCCGCCCGCCGACAGCAGGCTCGTGTCGTAGTCGGCCCAGCTGGAGCGGGGCAGCTCGAACAGGCGGCGGCGCTCGGCGTAGGAGGTGGCCGCGTCCGGGTTCGGGTCGATGAAGATGTGCCGGTGGTCGAAGGCGGCGACCAGGCGGATGTGCTCGGAGAGCAGCATGCCGTTGCCGAACACGTCACCGGACATGTCACCGATGCCGACGACCGTGAAGTCCTGGGTCTGCGTGTCCACGCCCAGTTCGCGGAAGTGCCGCTTGACGGACTCCCAGGCGCCGCGCGCGGTGATGCCCATGCCCTTGTGGTCGTAACCGGCCGAGCCGCCGGAGGCGAAGGCGTCGCCGAGCCAGAAGTCGTAGCTGTTGGCGACGTCGTTGGCGATGTCCGAGAAGGTCGCGGTGCCCTTGTCGGCGGCCACCACCAGGTAGGTGTCGTCGCCGTCGTGCCGGACCACGTCCCGCGGCGGGACGACCTCGCCGGCCACCATGTTGTCGGTGATGTCGAGCAGCGCCGAGATGAACGTCCGGTAGCTGGCGATGCCCTCGGCCAGCCAGGCGTCGCGGTCCACGGCCGGGTCGGGCAGCTGCTTGGCGACGAAGCCGCCCTTGGCGCCGACCGGCACGATGACGGTGTTCTTCACCATCTGCGCCTTGACCAGGCCGAGGATCTCCGTACGGAAGTCCTCGCGCCGGTCGGACCAGCGCAGGCCGCCGCGCGCGACCTTGCCGAAGCGCAGGTGGACGCCCTCCACGCGCGGCGAGTACACCCAGATCTCGTACGCCGGGCGCGGCGCGGGCAGGTCCGGGATGGCCTGCGGGTCGAACTTCATGGAGACGTAGTCGTGCGGCTCGCCGCCCGGCCCCTCCTGGAAGAAGTTCGTGCGCAGGGTCGCCTTGATGACGGTCAGGAACGACCGCAGGATGCGGTCCTCGTCCAGGCTGGCCACCTGCTCCAGGGCCGCGTCCAGCTCCTCCAGCAGGGCGTCGGTGATCTCCACGCCGGCCTGCTGCCGCTCCGGGGACATCCGGGCCTCGAACAGGGAGACCAGGAGCCGGGTGGTGTGGACGTTGTTGCGGAGGGTGTCCTCCATGTAGTCCTGCGAGAAGGTCGAGCCGGCCTGCCGCAGGTACTTGGCGTAGGCGCGCAGCACCATCGCCTGCCGCCAGGACAGCCCGGCGCTGAGCACGAGGGCGTTGAAGCCGTCGTTCTCGGCCTTGCCGGTCCAGGTCGCGGCGAACGCGTCCTGGAACCGCTCGCGGCCGTCGTCGCCCAGGTAGTCGCCGTTGCCGCCGCCGAGCGACTTCGGCATGCGCAGACCGAAGTCGTAGATCCAGGCGGTGCTGCGGTCGGCGCAGCGCATCTCGTACGGCCGCTCGTCGGTGACCTCGACGCCGAGCCGGCTGAGCACCGGCAGCACCTTGGACAGGGAGACCGTGCCGCCCTTCTGGTAGATCTTGAACCGGCGCTCGTCGGGCGCGGCGCCCACCGGCTCGTACAGGCTCAGCGAGAAGGCCTTGTCCTCGCTCAGCCGCTCCAGGTGGACCAGGTCGGCGACGGCGGCCCGCGGGCTGTGGTCGGCCTTGTAGCCCTCCGGGAAGGCGTGGTGGTAGCGGCGCAGCACCTCGGCCGCGCGCTCCTCGCCGCACTCGGCGGTCAGCGCCTCGGCGAACGCGTCGGCCCAGGAGCGGGCCGCCTCGACCAGGCGGGCCTCGATGCGCTCCTTGTCGGCGTCCGACAGCTCGGGCAGCTCGGTGCCCTGCGGGACGCGGACCACGAAGTGCAGCCGGGAGAGGATCGACTCGGTGTTCCAGGCGGTGAAGTCGACGCTGGTGCCGCCCAGCTCCTCCTTGAGGATGTCGATGATCCGCAGGCGCACGCCGGTGGTGTAGCGGTCGCGCGGGAGGTAGACGAGGGCCGAGTAGTAACGGCCGTACTCGTCCTGGCGCAGGTACAGCCGCAGCCGGCGGCGCTCCTGGAGGTAGAGCACGCTGGTGACGATGGCCTGGAGCTCCGCGACCGGCGTCTGGAACAGCTCGTCGCGCGGGTAGGTCTCCATGATCTGGAGCAGGTCGCGGCCGTCGTGGCTGTGCGGCGAGAAACCGGCCCGGTCCAGCACCTCGTCCACCTTGCGGCGGATCACCGGCACCCGGCGCACGGACTCGGTGTACGCGGCGGAGGAGAACAGGCCGAGGAAGCGGCGCTCGCCGACGACGTTGCCGTCCGCGTCGAACTTCTTGACGCCGATGTAGTCCAGGTACGACGGCCGGTGCACGGTGGCCCGGCTGTTGGCCTTGGTCAGCACCAGCAGCTTGTGCTCGCGGGCCTTGGCGCGGGCGTCGGCCGGCAGCCGCTCGAAGGAGGGGCTGACCGGGTGCTGGTCCTCCTTGGCGTGGTGCGGGTCCGAGCGCAGTATGCCGAGACCGGTGCCGGGCACGGCGGCGAGCGTGTCGTCGTCGCGCAGCGTGTACTCGCGGTAGCCGAGGAAGGTGAAGTGGTCCGCGGCCAGCCAGTGCAGCAGTTCGCGGGCCTCGGCGACCTCCGGTCCGGGCAGGTCGGCGGGGACCGGCTCGCCCTCCAGGCCGTCGGCGATCCGGGTCGCCGCGTCCCGCATCTTCTCCCAGTCCTCGACGGCCTCGCGCACGTCGGACAGCACGCGCAGCAGGTCGGCCGAGATCTGCTTCAGGTCGGCGCGGTCGGTCTCCCGGTCGATCTCGACGTGGATCCACGACTCGACGTGCGCGTCGTGCGGGAGGTCGCCGCCGGCGGGCGGGGCCGGCAGCATCTCGATCAGCTTGCCGGTCAGGTCCCGGCGGACCACGAACTGCGGGTGGATGACGACGTGGATGCCACGCCCCTGCCGGGTGAGCTCATTGGTGACCGAGTCCACGAGGAAGGGCATGTCGTCGGTGACGACCTCCACGACGGTGTGGCTGCACGTCCACCCGTTCTCCTCCACGGTCGGGGTGTGCACCCGCACGTTGGCGGTGCCCTGCGGGCGGTTCTCGGCCAGCCGGTAGTGCGAGACCGCGGCACCGAAGACGTCGACCGGGTCGCGGTCGGCGAGGTCTTCCGGGGCGGTGTGCAGGTAGTAGCGCTGGAGGAACGCGAGCACGGATTCGCTGTCCGGGGTGCCGGGGGTGCCCTCGCTCGTCGGCCCGGTCGGTAGGTGCCCCCCGACCGGGCTGTTCTCAGCTACCCGGGCGGCCCTCTCGAGCAGCTCGGCCTTGGCTTCGTCCAGCTTGGTCTGCATTGTCCTCTGGCTCCTGTCGCGCGCCGTTGCGTGACGTAGAAGGAAGTTCTGCCTCTTCCCTTGCGACACAACGCCACGTCCCGGGGTGTCCGGTCGCTTCCGACGGTATGCCGCGAGGTGAGCTGAGCGGGGAGAATTCGGCCAATTTCATGACGCCGGCCGGGTGTGACGCTGCTCTCGGCAGTGTCCTGATCCGCGTGCTCGGCGCCCAGGGGGCGTCCGCGCCCCCGTCCCGCCCGCGAAGACCAGCGACCGCCGCCCGGTCACGGAGGTAAGCCGTGCAACCCGGGCGCAGGGCAGGAGCAGGATCGCCCCCGCGGGATATCGCGCTGATCACGCCACAAGGCTATCGCCCTTGCCCGGGGTCGCGTCATGGGCCGCTTGTGTACAAAACCGAATGGTGAAGTTTGACGTTCTGCACAGCGGCGGGACGGGAGCGGGTGACGTATCCGGCCACCCGGCGGGGGTGTCCGCCGCCCCGGCGGGGGTGTCCGCCGCCCCGGCGGGGGTGTCCGCCGCCCCGGCGCCGGGCATCCGGTCGCGCCCGGGGGTCCGCCGCCGCACCCTGAGAAGCACCGGGCCCCTTGGCAAGCGCGCCCGGCGGGGGCACGGTGCCAGAGTCCACCGGGGTGCCCCGGGCCCCCGCCCGCACACGGAGTCTGCGAGGAACCGCCATGCCCACCAAGATCCTCATCGTCACCGGCGACGCGGCGGAGTCCCTGGAGGTGCTCTATCCCTACCAGCGGCTGCGCGAGGAGGGCTACGAGGTCCATGTCGCCGCCCCCACCCGCAAGACGCTCCGCTTCGTCGTCCACGACTTCGAACCCGGCTACGACACGTACACCGAGAAGCCCGGCTACACCTGGCCCGCCGACCTGGCGTTCGCCGAGGTCGACCCCGGTGCGTACGCGGCCCTGGTGATCCCCGGCGGCCGGGCGCCCGAGTACCTGCGCAACGACGCCGAACTGCGCAAGATCCTCAAGGCGTTCTTCGACGCGGACAAGCCCGTCGCCCAGATCTGCCACGGCCCGCTGCTCACCGCCGCGGTCGACTCCCTGCGGGGCCGCCGGGTGACGGCCTATCCGGCCCTGGAACCGGACATGCAGGCGGCCGGCGCGGACTTCCAGGACACCGAGGCGGTGGTCGACGGCACCCTGGTCTCCTCCCGCGCCTGGCCGGACCACCCGGCCTGGATGCGGGAGTTCCTGAAGGTGCTGCGGGCTGCCGCGCCGGCCGAGTGAGCCGCGGCCGCCGTCTCACCCGGCCATCGTCCGCGCCACCGCCACCGCCTCCGCCAGGGAGTCCACCACCGGCACCCCGACGCCCTCCAGACTGGCCCGGCTGTGCGAGCCCCCGCTGTACAGCACCGCCCGCGCCCCGACATGCCGTGCCGCGACCGCGTCGTCCGCCGCGTCCCCGATCACCACGGTCCGCTCCGGCGCCGCCACCTCCGCCAGCGCCTCGAGGTGCCGCACCATGTGCTCGGCCTTGCTGCCGCCGGACGGCCCGGTACGCCCGTCGACCCGTACGAAGTGCGCCTCGATGCCGAAGCCCCGCACCACCGGCAGCAGCTCGTCGTGGCCGTACATGCTCAGCAGGGACTGGCTGTGCCCGTCCGACCGCCACCCGGCCAGCAGTTCCTCCGCCCCCTCGGTCAGCCCGCACCGCACCCGGTGCTCGGCGTAGTGCCGGTGGAAGGTCCCATCCATCAGCTCCCACTCGGCCTCGCTCGGCAGCCGGCCGAGCAGCCGCTCGTAGAACCTCGGCACCGGTACGCAGTACAGCGAGCGGTACTGCTCCAGCGTGATCGGCGCGAGCCCCAGCTCGGCGAAGGCGGCGTTCGTCGCCCCGATGATCGCGTCGTTGTCGTGGAACAGCGTCCCGTTCCAGTCCCAGACGATGTGCGCGCGTGCGTGCGTCCCCATGCCCAAGACCGTACCCGCCGCCACCGACAATCGGGGCGTCGTTCCAGGTCAGGCCTGTCCGACCAGGTTGGGGATCTCCTGCGTGGCGTACCACAGCAGTTCGTGGTCGTCGGCCCCGTCCACGGCGAACCGGGCGTCGTCGTCCCCGCCGTCCGCCGCCTCCAGCGCCCGCGCCGCCGCGGCCACGTCCGGCTCCGCGTCCTCGGCGTCGACGTGCACGGAGGCCGCCTTCGCGAGCGGCACCGACACCGTCACGGTGACCTGGCCGAGGGCGGCGGGCTCGAGCCCGCGGTCCGGGTCGGCGCTCGCCGCGCCGTCGGGCACGTCCACCGCGACCACGACCCGGCGCCGTACCGCGTCCGGGTCGGCCGCCAGCAGCCGCAGCGAGGCCAGCGCGGCCCGGCCGAGCGCCGCGTACTCCAGCTCCTCGATGTCCTCGGAGAGGTACCACTCACGCAGGGCGGGCGTGACGGCGTACGCGACGAAGGGGCCGCTCCCCAGCTCGCCCGTCCTGTGCGCCTCGGCGAGAGCGGGGAGGGTCAGGGGGACGTAGACGCGCATACCGGCCGCTCTTTCCTGGTGTCAAAGACTCCGCTGGGCCCCGGGGGAGAGCGGCTGGCGCGTCTCCCGGCGGGCCTTCAGGATACGTGCGCCCGTCCCCTTTCGAGCCCCTGCCCACCCCCGCCGCAACGTCAGCTCCAGGCCGCCGGTTCACCCCTGCCGCCCGCTCGGCCACGGGGCCCACGCCTCCCGCCTCACCCTGATAGGTGAACTTCTCGGCCCCTGGCCGCCGGCCGTGCCCCGCTTGCCCGCGCCTCCCGCACCCCGTACAAGATCCCCACCACTTGTTACCGCCCGGTACCTCCCGGGCCCCGCCGAACGGGGTTCCCCATGAACAAGGTCATGAGCCGTGCCGTCCAGCCCCGCCCGCGGCACCGTCCGCCGACCCGCCGTGACACCCGCCGCCCCGGCGGCGCCCCGCCCCGCACGCCCAGCCGCCCGGCGGCCGGCCGCGACCGGAGCCCTCGTACGGCCCCGGGGACGGCCGCCGGGCAGCCCCGCCCCACCGACCTCTTCGCGGACCGCCTGCTCGCCGTCCTGAGCGGTCAGCGGCCCGTCCACTGGATGCTCCGCCACACGGCGGGCCGCGCCTACGACGACCTGGCCCGCCTGGCCGAACGCGGCCCCCTGCGCGCCCGCGGCACCCGCCCCGTCGTCCAGGACATCGGCTACTACGTGGCCGGCGAGGGCGCCCTGGAGGTCTTCGCCCGCATCGCCGCAGGCGACCGCCTGCGTGCCATGGCGTTCCGCCTGGAACGGGGCCAGGACCTCCGCTGGCGCTGCACGGCCGTGGAGGCGGGCCCCGTGTGATCCCCCCCGTTACCTAATGGGGGGTGAAGCCGGTGGATCGCTACCCGTTACCCGGTCCGCGAGACCTCGAAAAAGATCGCGGCCACCGGCTTCTCCTCGGTGGCGATC
>NZ_JBEZUP010000002.1:266888-496916 GCF_040636485.1 Streptomyces sp. NPDC038707 | reverse complement strand
GCGTCGACGAGGCCCTCTCCCTCAACCCCGACATCGTCTCCACCGCCTGCCCGTTCTGCCTGGTCATGCTCACCGACTCGGTGAACGGCAAGAAGAACGACGGCAAGGCCAAGGAGTCCGTCCAGGTCGTGGACGTGGCCCAGCTGCTGCTCGACTCCGTCAAGACGCCGGCCGACCCGGCGGGCGAGGCGGAGACCGAGAGCGCGCCGGAGCCGGAGCCGGTGAAGTAACCCGCTCCCCGCACGTACGGCGCCCCCTGCTTCGCACAGGCAGGGGGCGCCGTCGTGTTTCCGCGGGCCCGCGCGGGGGACGTCCGGTTCAGGCGCCCTTGGGGCCGGCCTGCTGGACCACGTCGAAGGACCACAGGGTCGAGCCGGAGGCCGCCGGCTTCGGACGCTCGCCGCCTTCACCGCCGCCCGCGCCACCGCCGCCCTGGTGCGCGGTCTTCATCGGCCCCTCCATCCAGGCCTGGAAGGACTCCTCGTCCCGCCAGCGGGTGTAGACGAGGTACTGGTCGGTGCCCTCGACGGGCCGCAGCAGCTCGAACCACTCGAAGCCGTCGGAGTTCTCCACCGCGTGGGCCCGCGAGGCGAACCGCTTCTCCAGCACCTCCCGCTGCTCGGCGGGAACGGTCAGCACGTTGATCTTCACTACGCTCATGGACCCATCCTGGACCATCCCCCGGGGACGGGACAGGACATCAGGGCGGCAGGAGGATCACGGCCGTTCCCGCCCGTCCGCGCCGGCCGCCGCGGACCGCTCCCGCAGTTGCTCGGTGATCTGGACGAACGCGGCCCGCAGGTGGTCCGGGATCCCCAGGGCGGCCGCCGCCTGTTCGGCGGAGAGGGCCGGCGCCCCGGGAGCGGCCGCCCCCGCGGCGGGCGGCGACAGGGGCAGATCCTCCTCCGTGAGCTTGCCGGACCGGATGAGGACGTCCCGCACGGGGACGCGGAGGGCCCGGGCCAGCCCCCTCATGGTGTCCAGGTCGGGCATGCTCTGCCGCTGCAACAGGCGGGTGATCGCCGCCCGGTGCACGCCCGCGTCCTCGGCCAGCTTGGTCTTGCCGCCGCCGCGTGGGCTGTCGATGTCGTAGCCGCGCGCCCGCATCACATCCTCGACCCAGTCGGCGAATTCCTCGATGTGCTCGGCATCGCTCTTCATCTGGAAGGTGCTCCCCTGCTTTCCGTTCCGCGATGCCACTCTATCGGTCGTGCGCACACGAAATATGTGGGCGCGCGCACGCACATAGCGAGATTTCCCGCCAACCCGGCACAGGGAGTCTCCCCCGTGGACGACAACCCTTGCCGCACTCATTGCGTGCGAACACGCAACATGCCAAGCTCTGTGCGCACGCGCAACATCTCCCCCGCGGACTCCCCAGCACCCCCCTCCCAGGATCGGAGTGTCCCGTCCATGTCCAGCAGCACCTCCCCCCAGGACACCGCACGCGCCGCCCGCTGGATCGACCTGCTCGCCCGCCAGTTCCCGGAACTGCTCACCGAGCTGACGCCGGGCGGGGGGCGGCCCGCGTCGTCGGCCGGCCGCTCCCGGGGCACCGGCGGCAGCGCCGGCTCGGCCCCCGTACGGCTCCATGTCTCCGACGCCCTGCGCGACATCACCGACGGCGTCGTCGAACTGGAGGAGGCGGTCCGGGACAAGCTCGGACTCGGCCGCCCGCCCCGCGCCGACGTGCCCGAACGGCTCCGCCGCATCGCGGAGCTGCTGGACCGCGCGGCCGGCCACCCGGTCCTCGTCCGGCACGTGCTCGACGAGTGCCGGCGCATGGTCCGCCGCGGCAATCGCGCGCTCGGCACCCCGGAGGCGATGGTGCGGGTCGACGGCCGCTGCCCCTGGTGCGACTCGGTCTCGCTGCGCGCCCTGCCCGCCGCGCGGACGGTCCTCTGCGTCAATCCGGGCTGCCGGTGCGCGGACCCGCACTGCGCGTGCGCCGAGGACCCGGGCCACCGCCACTGCTGGGCCGAGTCGTCGTGGGCGGAGCTCGCCCTGGCATCCGGGGCGGACGCCGACGGGATCGCCGAGCTCGTCGACGCCGCCGAGGCCACGGAAGAAGCCGCCTGATGGCGCCCGTACCGACGCCGACCCTGGTGACCGGCGCGACGGCCGCCGCGGAAGCGGGGGTCTCCGCCGCGACCGTACGGAAGTGGGTGCAGCTGGGCCGGCTGACCGCGGCCGGCAGACAGGGCCGCGCCCACCTCTTCCGCCTGGAGGACGTCTTCGCCGCCGAGCGGGCCGCGCGGGGGCTGCCCGTCCGCCGGTAGCCGGACATCGGCCCGCCCCGTCGCCCCGTCACACCTCCCGGTGTGGCGGGGCGACGCGCGTTCCACGACGGCACCCGCCAAACTCCAGCAGATCTCTTGTTGCGCTCGCGCTCGCAACGTGTCACAGTTGGTGCAGCGGCGGAGCTGCGCCCGGGCCCGAACGGTCCGCGCCCGGCCCGCCGCTTCGTCGTAGCCATCCCCTCGCGAAGGGAGGCCCTCACATGGCCGATCCGGCGGTCACCTTCCCCGATGTCGAGCGACTCGTCGTCGACCATCTGAAGACCCGCACCGAACTCGCCGCCGCCACCGTGGACAACGTTCCGCCGAGCGGATTCGACGGCACCCAGCAGGTCGTCCTGGTCTCCCGCGCCGGCGGGGCCTGGACCGACGACGAGCACCTCGACCAGCCGCTGGTGGACTTCGAGGTCTACGGACCCGACAAGACCACCGCGCACGCCCTGTCCCTGAAGGTCCGGTCGGCGGTTCTCGCCCTGCGCGGCACCCCCTACGGCACGACGCGCGTCACCGACGTGCTCGAGGCCGACGGACCGCGCTGGCTGCCGGACTGGAACCGGCCGGCGGCCAACCGTTACCACTCCACGGTCCGGCTGCTCATCCGCCTCGCCTGAGCACCGGTGCCGCTGAGGCATCACACCCACTCCAAGGAGACACGCATGGCTGGCAGCAACGCCAATGAAATCCGCGTCGCCGGTACCGGACGCATCCTGGTCGCCCCGGTCGGTACGGCCGCGCCGGCCGACACCACCGCCGAATGGGCGGCCGGCTGGAAGGACCTCGGCTACACCTCCCAGGACGGCATCAAGCTCGCCAAGAAGGACAAGCTGGACCCGGTCGAGACCTGGCAGTCGGTCTCGCCGGCCCGGTTCATCTACTCCGACCGCGACCTGACCGTGAAGTTCCAGCTGCTCCAGATGAACGAGGAGACCCTGCCCTTCTTCATGGGCGGCTCCGCCATCTCCGAGACGGCCACGGGATCGGGCCTCTACAAGTACGACCTGGCCTCCGCGCCGGAGTTCAACGAGAAGGCACTCGGCATCCAGTTCAGCGACGGCAACAAGATCACCTACCGTTTCGTCATCCCGCGCGGCCAGGTCACCGAGACCGAGGAACTCTCGCTGACCCGCACGGCCTCCATCAAGCTCGGCGTCACCTTCACGGCGCTGGCGGTCGACAACATCAAGCCGCTCGCCACCTTCCTGACGAACGACGCGTCGTACAGCACCGGCACGGGCACCGGAACCGGCACCAGCAGCATCGCCAAGTAACTCTTCCCCCTCCCCCCGGCGGGTGGGCCGGGACGTGCGTCCCGGCCCACCCGCTCCTCAACCGAAACGGAGTTGACCCATGGCAGGCTTCGACGTCGGCGCCGCCCGAGCCCAGCGCCTCGAGGCACTCGGCCGGAGCTGGTCGTTCACCATCGACGGTGACGCCTTCACGCTCCCCACCGAGCTGACCCGCACGACGGCCCGCGCCCTGCGCGAGCTGGACGACAACGACGTGGACGGTCTGCTGCGGGTGCTGCTGGGTGATGCCCAGTACGCCCGCTTCGACCGCCACGACATCACCATGCAGGACATCGCGGCGATCATGGAGGCGTACGGCAAGGAGACCGGGCTCGGCCTGGGGGAAGGCTGAGCCTCGGCGTGTTCGTCGACGAGCACGCCGAGGCCCTGGAGGCGGACCTGCTCCGCCACTACGGCGTGGACCTGCTCGACTGGCACCGCGGCGGGCTCTCCTCACGCCGGCTCGCGGTACTGGTCAAGCACCTGCCGTCGGACAGCGCGACGGCACGCGAGCTGCACGGCGAGGCGGTCGACTGGTCGGTCACCGACTACCTCCTCGCCGCCGCCGTCGACCGACTCGCCGAGGCCAACTGGATGTTCGCGACGGTCAACCGGGACGAGGACGCGGAACCGCTGGAGTACCCCGAGCCGGTGCCGCGGCCGGGTGCGACCGGGCGGGCCGCCGGCCCGGAGGACCCCGCGCCACCGACCGGTTCGCCGGACCTGCCCCGCCTCCGCAATCCGGGGCCCGCCGAGCTGGCCCAGTTCTTCTCCTGACACCTCTCGGTTCCGGCCGTGGTGGCGCAGGAGTGAAGCGAAGTATGACTGATTACCGATAGACCACGGCAGCCCACGCGGCGCACCGCTGGTCACGGCAGTGCGGGCGCAGGCACTCCCATGGGCCCCATCAAGGCCGGTTCACGCTTGGGATATCCGTCGGCCCGCCGGCGGACGCGTCTCCGGAGCCGTCTTCGCGGGCGGTAATACCCGCCGGATCAGCGGCAGCCAAGAGGTGGCTTGAAGCCCACCCTCCGACTTTCCTTTTTCCGGTGGCGTGGGAGAGGCGTCAGGTATTCTCGATCATCGATCGCTCATATGTTTGATAACGGGGTGAGCGGTGCGGAGGGGATGGGGCCGAGTGACAAAGAACGACGGCGCGGTGCCGGGCGGGCTCGATTACGACGCCGAGGCCACCGATGAACTGCGGCGCATGCTGGCCACCCGCATGCGTGGCCGCCGCCTGCCTCCCGATCTCGTGGTCACCACGCGATCGGAGATCGAGCGGCGGGAGCTCCGGGCGTACGGACAGGGCTGGCGCGACCGGGGCGAGCACGACGAGTGGCAGGCGGGCGGACCGGGACCGGCACCTCGCCCGGCCGGCGGTGCGCAGGACCCGCCGGAGCGGCCGCCGACGCCTGGGGCCCCGGGCCCGTATCCGCACCCGTCCGGCCCGCCGGCCGCGCGTCCGCACCCCTCGGACGACCCTTCCTGACAGCTCAGCGCCATCAACGAGGTCCCGGTGCTCCTTCCGCCGGGACCTCCGTCGTTTCCCCCTTTCGTCAGGGCTTTTCCCCCGACGACCGGTCCGGGACGGCATCCTCCGCCGCGCCCGGGAGACCCCGTTCCACCCGTCTGCGTGCTCAGCGCACGGTCAGGGCGATCGCGCCCGTCAGGAACAGCCCGCCGGCAGCCACGTTCCCGACCATGACCGCTGACGGCCGAGAGAAGCCGGTCCCGAGGACGCAGTCCTCCACTCCCGCGGCAGGCCTGCCCACTCTTCTCATCCGCCCGTGCGCCACCTCGTCCACCAGACCTCTGGGACGCACCGGCCCGACGGGGAGTCCAGACCAGCAGGAGGTACGTCAATATGTACTCCAAAATGGCCGAAGAAGCCAAACAAATAGCAGAGATCATCCGCGGTGACATAGCGAAAATCCGGGCGGCGATCGGGCTCTCGGAAAGCGGCACGGCCCAAGCAAAAGGAGAACCTTCCCTTGCGAGCCGAGTCGCCGATCTGGAGCAGGATGCGGCCAGCTGGGCCAACGGAAACTGGCTGAAGAGCGAAGGCACGCTGATTGTCGCCGAGGGGGTGTTCGCGAAGATCGCCTGGGACTTCATCAAGGTCGAGGTTCCCTCGGTCGTCCGCTTGAACGAGGAGAAGATTCTCGAACGTCTTGGGCTGGAATATACGGATGGGTACGTCCAGCGCTTACGGCGCACCCGGCAGCAGCCCACCGACGACTCCGCGCCCGCCACCGACGGGACCCCCCTCCAGCAGGCCGCCCAACTGCAGGAACACGCACGCCGCGCCCAGCGGCAGTTCGACGAGATGCAGCAGCGCGCCCAGCGTGCCCAACGGGAAATGGGAGAGGCCCAGGAGCGGGCCCAACGGTTCATGACCCAGATCCGGAATACGGCGACCGCGATCAGGGATCTGCAGCAGCAGATCGGCGAAGGCGGCAGCGGTGGGAGCGGAACCGGCGGCGGCACAACCGGTTCCGGTGGCACCGGAGGCGGCGGTGCCGGCGCCTGACCGATCAGAGCAGGGCCGATCCGCAAATACACTGAAAGGTCGGTGACACATGAGTCTGAAATCCACACTGAGCCAGGCGACAACCTCTCTCACCAGGTTCCGCACCGCAATAGGCCAGACCTCGTCCTCCCTCACCTCGCTCCGAACGGCCAGTGAGAACGTGTCCGCCTCGCTCGGCAAAGCGGGCAAGAGTGCCGGCCAGGCCACCACGGCCCTGAACGGAATGAGGACGGGCACGAGACAGGTGCCCACGGCCCTCACCCAGGTCAAGTCCGGCGCCGACAGACTGCACACCTCCCTCGGCAAGCTCAGGACCACCGCGACCCAGGCAGGCGGCGGACTCGACAAGGTCAAGTCGGCCTCGCGCGACGCCGACGGGCAGATCGGCCGGGCCCGGACCGGATCCGACAAGCTCAAGGCCTCCCTGGACAAGCTCAAGACCGCCGCCCACGGCGCCCGGGGCGAGCTGCAGAACGTCCGGAAACAGGCCGACGCCGTCGAGACATCCGTCGGCAAGGCCGCGAAGAACGCCGACCGGGGCGGGAAGTCGATGGGCGGCCTGGGCAAGGGGCTCAAGGGAGCCTCGCTGGCGCAGCGCGGACTGAACCTGGCGATGTCCGCCAACCCCTTCGGGCTGGTGATGACCCTGCTGACGCCGCTCATCGCGCAGTTCGTCAACATGGACAAGGTCACCAAGCTGCTGCAGACAGGCGTCTCGGCCGCCATGAAGGGCATCGGCTCCGCGGTGGGCGCCCTCGTACGGAACGCCGGCCCCCTGCTGAGCGGTCTCGGCAACGCCGTCGTCTCCCCCATGACGGGCCTCGCCGTCGCCCTGAACATCCTGTTCGCCGCGCTCGAGGGAATCCACATCAGCATCCCGGGCTGGGTACCGAAGTTCGGCGGCCGGTCGTTCGGCTTCCCCCGCTGGCACGTGCCGGTCCCCCAGCTGGCCACCGGCGGTGTCGTCCAGGCCCGCCCCGGCGGCACCCTCGCCCTGCTCGGGGAGGCCGGCGAGCACGAGGCCGTCATCCCGCTGTCCAAGCTGGAGGGGATGCTCGGCCAGGGCGGCGGGCTGCGCACCCTCGCGGCCGCCGTCGAGAAGCTCGCCGACCGTCCCGTCGTCGTCCGCATCGACTCCCAGGAGATCGCCCGCGCCGTGTTCCTGGGCCAGCGGCAACTGGCCCGCCGGTAGGACGCCGGCAGTCACCCCTCCTCCGGTCGACGGCTTCCGCCCGTCGGCCTTTTCTCATGCCTTCAGGAGTCCCCATGGGAAACCTCTGGATCGGCCCGCCCGGCGCCATGACCGAGATCGATCAGGCCGCCAAGTCCTTCGACCGCAGCGCCGACCTGGGCGTTACCGAGTTCAAGTCGCTCGGCGGCCGGGTCACCGTCACCCGTGCCGCGTCCCCGGTCCGCCGGCTCAAGCTGTCCTGGGAGCTGCTCGCCCCGGCCCACGCGCGCGCCCTGGACCGGATCGCCCGCCGGACCGGCGGCCCGGGCCCGGTGTACGTCGTCGACCCCGCCGCCGCAAACGTCCTGGCACCCGCCCAGGCCGAAGGCACCGGCACCGCCGGAGCCGTGGACGTCACCGGACTCGCACAGTGGTTCAAGACCTCCACGACCGGCGCGGTCTCCGAGAGCACCACCGTTCCCGGTACCTTCGTCCACACCGCCGCCGATGCCACCAGCGCCCTCGCCTGGCGCTACACCGGCACACCGGGGAGCGGCGGCAACTTCCCCGTCTCCCCGGGCCTTCAGATCTCCTTCCACGCCCCGACGGCCCTGGCCGCACTCGGCACCGTGAGCGTCGGCATCGACTTCAAGAAGGCCGACGGCAGCTACCTCGCCACGCTCGCGGCCACCGGCCCCCTCGTCACCGGCACCGTCCCGGCGGGAGCCGTCTACGCCACTCCCACCGCCAAGCCGGGCACCGCGGGCACCTACGCGCTCGCCGGAGCCTGCTTCACCTACGGCGGTACGGCACAGGCGGGCATCCCCGGTGACGGCCTGCCGCCGATGTCGGTCACCGGCTACACCGACGCCCCCGGCCGTCCGCTGCCGTACCGGAGCATCGGCATCGACCTGGTGGAGGTGTCCGGTGCAGCGGGCTGACGACGCCACCACGGCCGCGCTCGCCGCCGGCGAGCGGACCGCCCGGCACCGCACCCGGCTCGGCGGCAAGGACGTCTCGGCGCAGGTGCAGTCCTGGCAGCTCGAGCGGTCGTACGCCACCGATCTGCCGGCCGCGATGCGCGCCTTCTCCGGGTCCTCCGCGGCCCAGCTCCAGGTGCAGCTGTCCGGCACCGGCGGGCGGACGGCACCCGAGCTTTACTCACCGTGGGCCGCCCGCGCCACCGGGGACATCGTGCGCCCCGGCCAGTCCGTGGTCCACGAGGGCGGCGTGGGCCCCGCCGCGCTGCCCGCCTTCCGGGGCACGATCCGCTCCCGGTCCGCCCCCTCCGGCAGCGATTCCGTGCAGGTCACCGCCCTCGACGGAGCCGAACGGCTGCGCGGGCCGGCTGTCCTTCCCAATCCCAATCCGTCCGGTTCCTGGGGCCGGGTGTCGTCGGCCACTTGGTGCGTCTCCGAACTGCTGCGCCAGGGCGGACTGTACGCCTGCCCGCCGGCCCGCTACCCGGACTTCGCCGACGGCAAGCCGCTCACCTTGGTCTACGCCTCGCTGCACGGCGGGTTCAGCACGCCGTACGGCCAGCTCGCGTGGGCGCCCGACCCGCAGACGTACACCTTCGTCCGGGACGGCGCGCCGCACAGCATCGCACTGGTCCCCAAGAGACCCCGGCTACGGGCCACCTGGCACCCCCGCAGCCGCGTCACGGTGCCCGGCAGCACGCTGTTCGCCGAGGTCTGGGTCAACAACGCCCTCCGCTACGACAGCCCCACGGGCGACGACCAGATCGGCAACGACGACCAGGTCGTCATCCAGCTGGAACTGAACCGCGGCACAGGGCAGTCGGGGTACCTGAAGCTGGCCGTGAACTTCACCGAGCGCTGGATACGGATGTCCTCCACCGACTGGGAAGACAACTATTACTTCCAGCCTTACTTCCAGTGGTCCTGGCCGGTCCTGAGCCAGCGGGGCGTCTGGCACATCGGTGCCTGGTTCGACACCACGGGCGGAACGGACTCCGTCTACCCGACCGTACGACCCCGGCTCACCGCTCCGGACGGCACTCAACTGGTCGGGGCCGAAGCGACGTTCGGCAACACGGTGGGCCTCCAGCCGAAGTCCGAGCTGCACCTGGTCTCGCTCTCCACCGACCTGCCGGCCGAGTGTCTGCAGGTCACCAGCGGGCTGCCCGCGATGCCGACGACTGCCGAGTTCTCGCACACGGGTGCCTGGCAGTGGACCAAGAGCGCGGAACTCGACGACGTGATCCTGCCCCTGCGCACCGTGCCCCGAGTGAGCGGCTCCCAGTGGGAGGTGATCTCACAGATCGCCAAGGCCAGCATGTCCACCGCCGAGATCGACGAGCGAGGCGTCTTCCGGTGGCGCAACCACACCCGGTTCGCCACCCGGCCGACCACTCCCGACCTCACCCTCACCAGCGTCCGGGAGATCTCGTCCTTCACCGTGACGGAGGAGATCGACGCCTGCCGCAACTACTGCGTCCAGCCGTACAAGGACTGGTCGGACATCTATCCCGCGCGGAGCGTCACCCTCCAGGAAGAGGAGATCCGCGCCCTGCCCCGGCGGTCGACGACCACCGTCAAGTACCTGATGTCCGACGAGGAATTCGACGTCATCCCGCCCGTCACCCTCGAGACCATCCTCCTCGTGTATGACAGCGAAGTGCGCTTCAGCACCGACCCCTCAGGCGGCATCCCCGTCAAGGGCATGGTGGACATACTGGTCCGGCGCGAGGACGGTTACCTCGTCGTCCGGTTCACCAACCGCAGCGACCAGACGCTGTACATGGCCACCGCCGACGGCAAGCCGTCCTTGCGCCTGTCGACGTACAAGCGGAGCGCCGATCCGGTCGAACGCACGGCCATCGCCCTTCTGGACGACCCGGCGAACGACCCGGACGGCGTCGCCAGCGAGAAGTACTACGGCCGCCAGGAGTACACCGCCGAGAGCACCGACTGGGTGCAGGACCTCGAATCCGCGACCGCCCTCGCCACAGCGATGCGCTCCGCGGGCGTACTGCCGGTGCCCGTCATCGGCGACGTCGACGTGCTGTACGACCCGCGCCTCCAGCTCGGGGACGTCGTCCGCGTCGTCGACACCACCGGCGCCGTGCTGGACACCCTCGCCTGGGTCATCGGCATCCGCACCACGGCCACCGCCGAGGGAGGCGTCCAGCAGACGCTGACCCTGCGGGGAGTCGACCCAGGTGCCCCGCCGGGCGACTCCGGACTCACCCCGGACGCACCGAGCAGTCCGGCGGCGGTGCCCTCGGCGTCCTACGCAGCCGTCTCCGCCGCCTACCCGACGCTGGCCGACCTCACCGCGTCCGGCCTGACCTGGAGCCGGGTCAAGGAGGGTGCCCGTGTCTGAGAATCCCGCGGAGCCGGGGCCCGTCGCGGACCCGCCGGCCGACGAGACGTACGTGATCCTCACCCCCGTGCAGGTCACCGTGATCCCCCTCCCCGATCCCGGACCCCCCGCGCCGCCCGAGACCGACGAGACCGTCGTGCTCGCCGACGCGGTGGCGGGCGGCGGCCTCACGGCACCCGGCCCGCGGCCGGACGCGGACGCACCCGACCCCGACGCACCCGAAGAGGCGACCCTGGCATGACCGCTTACACACCGCTCGGCGGTATCCCCTACCCTCAGCCCACCGACCCGGCGAATGTCCCGCAGCACCTGCAGTCCCTCGCCGAATCGGTGGACGCCCGCACGATCCTGCGCTTCGCCACCGCCACGGCCCGGGACGCGGCGGTCACCGCCCCGGCCCCCGGCATGGTCGCCTGGCTCTCCAGTCCCGGCCAGTTGACGTACTACACCGGCACGGCCTGGCAGCCGGTGGCGACGGCCCCGGCTTTCGTGTACGGCAGTGATCCCGGCACGACCAACTCGACGACACCGGTGGAGGTCCTGCCGTCGGGGAGCCCGACTCCGATGGCAGTCGTGTTCACCGCACCGCTGGCCGGCAAGGCGCTCGTGACGGTGGGCGCCTGGATCAACAACTCGGTGGCCACGTCCTACGGGTACATGGGCGCGACCGTGCGGAAGGTCTCGGACAGCTCTGTCTTTCTGGCGTCGTCCACCGAGCGCGCCTGCACGGTCACCGGCACCAACCGGGTGTCCGCCTCCAGCCAGTTCCTCGTCACCGGCCTGACCGCCGGCGTGGCCTACTCGGCGACAGCCGCGTACTGGTCGGTGGCGAGCACCAACACGGTCTCCTACGACCACCGCTTCGTCCGGGTGGACCCCCTCTGACCCCACCGCTCCCCCTCCCTCCCCACCGGAGCCCCGGTGCGTCCCCACCTGGCGCACCGGGGCTCCGGCGTTCCCCTCCCTCTCCGCTCCCCGCCCTTTCCCCCCGAAAGGAACGCCCATGGCGACCCCCCTGTCCGCCTCCGCCTTCCACGCCGCCCTGCGCGCCGAGGGCGTGACGACCGCCGAGCACGGCGCCTGGACCACCCACAACCGCGACACCGCCGGCCCCTGGGGACCGGCGGCGGGCGTCATGCTGCACCACACGGCCGGCGCGAGCAGCGTCGACGTCTGCCGCTCGGGCCGCCCCGACCTGCCGGGCCCCCTGTGCATCGCGGTCATCGCCAAGGACGGCACGGTCCACCTGGTCGGCTACGGCCGCACCAACCACGCGGGCCGCGGCTCGCTGGCCGTCTACGGCGCCGTGCGCAACGGCACGTCGCTCCCCGCCCGGCCGGGCCCGGACGCGGTCGACGGCAACGCCCACTTCTACGGGTTCGAGATCGAGAACCGGGGGGACGGGCGCGATCCCTACCCCGAGGCCCAGTTGACGGCCGTGGAGAAGGTCGCGGCGGCGATCTGCCGGGCGCACGGCTGGAGCGCGGACCGGGTGATCGGCCACAAGGAGTGGACGACCCGCAAGATCGACCCCAGTTTCCCGATGCCGGCCATGCGCGACCGGATCGCGAAGCGGCTCGGCGCCACGACGGACCCCGGTACGTACCAGCCGTTCCCCGGCCCGGCGTTCTTCACCGCCGGCCGCCGCAGCCCGGTGATCACCGCGATGGGCCGGCGCCTGGTGGCGGAGGGCTGTGGCCGCTACGCGCAGGGTCCCGGGCCGGAATGGACGGAGGCGGACCGCCGCTCGTACGCGGCCTGGCAGCACAAGCTCGGCTACACCGGCGCGGACGCGGACGGCATCCCGGGCCGCGAGAGCTGGACGAGGCTGCGCGTGCCGCGCGGGTGAGCCGCCGTGACCGCGCCCGCGACACCGACGAGAACGGGATCAGGTGAGATGACGCACTCGACCCGCCGGACCGCCCGGACCGCACACGGGGCCCTGCCGGTACCGGCCGTGCGGGACGCCCGCCCGGACCGGCTGCGCGAGGGGGAGTCGCCGTGACGATCCCGCCGGCGGAAGGGGTCGCCCTGGAACTGGAACGCCTGCGCCGCTCGGTGGATGTCGGCTTCGCCACCACCCGCGGCGATCTGGCGCTCCACCTCCAGCGCGCCGACCAGACCGACAAGACCCTCGGTGACCACGAGGAACGCCTCGACGCCCTGGAGCGCACCCGCTGGCCCCTGCCGTCACTGGCCGCGGTCACCTCGTGCACGGCCCTGGCGGTGACGCTGTGGGAGGCGATCGGCAGATGACCGGACGGGAGGCGCGTCACTGGGAACACGGTGGAGCCGGCGGGTCTCCTGACGCCGGCCGGCTCAGCGCCCGGAAACCCGGGCGGATCCCCCAGGGACCCCGGAAACCGTGCCTGACGGTCCCTTAGGGGATGTCACAGGTCGGCCGCAAAGCCGGGCGAAGGCCACAGGCCCCGTCACGCGGGCCGGCCGGACCAGGTACGTTCGATGACGTGGCTGGATTCAGGATCGGACGCGGGGGCCGGGACGACCGTACCCCCCAAGGACAACAGGCGCCCCAGGGACCTTCGTACGGGCACGGGCACGGCCCCGCACAGCCCGGCGGACCGGCGTACGGCCAGCCGCCGTACGGCCGCCCGGGCCCCTCGCATCCCGCGGGCCCCTCGTACGGCTACCCGTCGGCGCCACAGCCGCCGTACCCGCACCAGGGACAGCCGGGACAGCCCTACGGCTATCCGGGCGCCGGTGCCGACGACGGCCCGGAGTACTTCGGCGACGGCGGCCACCCGGGCGGCGGGCACGGCGGGCACGACCCCTACGCGGCGAACCAGCCGGGCCACACCCAGGCGTTCTCGGTCGACGAGGCCGCGAGCTACACCCAGGGGGCGACCTACCACGCCGGCTCGGCCCCCGCGCCGGCCGCCCCGATCGGCCCGCCCCTGCACTGGAAGGACCTGCTGAAGGGGATCGTGCTCTCCCCGAACGAGACCTTCCTGCGGATGCGGGACTACACGATGTGGATCCCCGCCCTCATCGTGACCTTCCTCTACGGACTGCTCGCCGTCTTCGGCTTCGACGGCGCCCGCCAGGACGCGATCAGCGCGACGCTGTCCAACGCGGTGCCGATCGTGCTGGTGACGGCGGTCGTGATGGTGCTGGGCCTGTTCGTCCTGGGCGCGGTCACCCACACCCTGGCCCGCCAGCTCGGCGGCAACGGCGCCTGGCAGCCCACGGTGGGCCTGTCCATGCTGATCACGGCCCTCACCGACGCGCCCCGGCTGATCGTCGCCATGTTCTTCGGCGGCGACGCCGGCTTCGTCCAGATCCTCGGCTGGGCCACCTGGCTCGGCGCCGGCGCCCTGCTGACCCTGATGGTCTCCCGCTCCCACGACCTGCCCTGGCCGAGGGCGCTGGGGGCGTCGGCGATCCAGCTGATCGCGCTGCTGTCGATCGTGAAGCTCGGTACGTTCTGAGCCTGCGCGCATGCGAAAGGGCCCCCGGCGACCGGGGGCCCTTTCGCGTGCGTACCGGAACCGGGACCGGGCTCAGGCGTCGAGAACCTGCCCGGCCCGCTTCACCACGGGCGGCTCGACACTCCAGGGGAAGTTGATCCAGTCGTCGGTCCGCTTCCACACGTACTCGCACTTCACGAGGGAGTGGGACTTCTCGTAGACCACCGCGGAGCGCACCTCGGCGACGGTGTCCAGGCAGAAGTCGCGGACGAGCTTGAGCGTCTTGCCGGTGTCGGCCACGTCGTCGGTGATCAGCACCTTCTTGTCGGAGAAGTCGATCACGTTCGGGACGGGGGCGAGCATGACCGGCATCTCGAGCGTGGTGCCCACACCGGTGTAGAACTCGACGTTCACCAGATGGATGTTCTTGCAGTCCAGGGCGTAGGCGAGGCCGCCGGCGACGAAGACACCGCCGCGGGCGATGCTCAGCACGATGTCGGGCTCGTACCCGTCGTCGGCGATGGTCTGCGCCAGCTCCCGGATGGCGACCCCGAAGAGGTCGTAGGTCAGGTTCTCCCGCACGTCTGCGCTGCTCATGCTGTAGTGGCCCTCACACCTGGGTCCGATGGAAATTGAGGAAGGACCGCGAGGCGGTCGGCCCGCGCTGCCCCTGGTACCGGGAGCCGTAGCGCTCACTGCCGTACGGGGACTCGGCGGGCGAGGTCAGCCGGAACATGCACAGCTGCCCGATCTTCATGCCCGGCCACAGCTTGATGGGAAGCGTGGCGAGGTTCGACAGCTCGAGGGTGACGTGCCCGCTGAAGCCGGGGTCGATGAACCCGGCGGTGGAGTGCGTGACCAGCCCGAGCCGCCCGAGCGAACTCTTGCCCTCCAGACGGGAGGCCAGATCGTCGGGCAGCGTGATGACCTCGTAGGTGGAGGCGAGCACGAACTCCCCGGGGTGCAGGATGAACGGCTCGTCCCCGTCCGGCTCCACCAGCCGCGTCAGGTCCGCCTGCTCGACGGAGGGGTCGATGTGCGGGTAGCGGTGGTTCTCGAACACCCGGAAGTACCGGTCCAGCCGCACGTCGATGCTCGACGGCTGCACCATGGATTCGTCATAGGGATCGATCCGTACCCGCCCGGCGTCGATCTCGGCCCGGATGTCCTTGTCTGAGAGAAGCACGTAGCGAGGATACGCAAGGCGCGGGGAACCATCGCAATCACGACGGCACCGCGCGCTCCCCGTCACGCTCCGGCTACGGCCGGTGCTTCCCCGGCTCCCGCCTACCGCTTCTCCAAGACGACAGGCACCGCGCTCCGCAGCCGGGCGCACCGCGGACACCGCACGAGCCGGCCGGGGCCGAGGCGGCCGGCCTGCTGCATCGGGAACGAAGCGGTGCTGAAGACGTGCCCGTCCGCGCAGCGGACGACGGTGCGTTCCATCAAGTCCCTCAAGTCCCTTCCCCAAGAGCCGCGTCCGGCGTTCTGCCCGGACGCCAAAAGCCACATTACGGGATCAAAGAGACAACTCTCCAGGCGGCACTCCGGCCCCCACGGTACGCCCCAACTCACGCCACCCGCACCCGGATCCCACCCGCACCGGAACACCCCGGCCCCGCGATGATGTAGAGTGAGCGAGCGTCCGGACAAGGGATTCCCCGAACCCCATGTCCGTACATAAGCGGGTGTAGTTTAATGGTAGAACATCAGCTTCCCAAGCTGAGAGCGCGAGTTCGATTCTCGTCACCCGCTCTGTAATGAAGGCCCAGGTCAGAGACCTGGGCCTTGTTGTTGTGCGGCGTGATAGGTGGCTCATGCCACAGGCGTGCCAGCTCCGCACCACGAGGGACCCGCAGGGTGACCTCCACCAGTGGCGAAGGTCACCGACCGGCCGACGACCGAGTACGAAGCCGCGGCTCCAGGAGGTCGAGGGCCTCCTCCCAGTGGAAGCTGTCGGCGCCGCCGCCTGTCTTGGGCCGATGGGGCTCGTAGGAGCCGATCAGGACGCCCATCTCCCGGAGCTGGTCCAGGCTTCGCCGGTAGGCGGGGTGAGCCGCTTGGGCGGCGTTCAGGTAGGGAAGGAGAGTCGTGGGAACGCCCATGCCGTATGCCTCGCAGAGGATTCCCAGGGCGAGAGTGTCGGATATACCGGCCGCCCATTTGTTGATTGTGTTGAAGCTGGCCGGGGCGACGGCGATGGCATCCGCCGGCGGGAGCGGACGGGGATCACCGGGTGCGCGCCAAGCGGACCGGATCGGATAGCCCGTCTGCTTCTCGATCGCCGCGGTGTCGAGGAATCCCAGGCCTTGGGGGGTGGCGACGACGCCCACGTCCCAGCGTCGCTCCTGCGCGGCTGTGATCAGCCTGTCGACGTCGGCGGCGACGCCGCACGCGCAGACGACGACGTACAGGAAGGGCCTCTTGTCCGAAGCGCTCGGCTCGTTCACGCGATGACTCCCAGGCGGCGGCTGAATCGGTGCAGGTCCGGCAGGGTATGGCGGCGATCGCGGGCGGCCATGCCGGCGACCAGCTCACGCACGGCAGGACGGCGGACGTCCTGGGCGGCGCAGGTCTCGGCGATGCGCAGGGCCTGATACCCGTCGGCGAGCCGCCCCTGCTGACTGTAGGCGCGGGCCGTGTCGATCCACAGGGAGGCCCGGCGTTCGGGGACAGGAAGGGGACGGCGCATGAGCGGGCGGGCCGTCCGCAGGGCGCGGTCGGCGTCGCCGAAGGCCACCAAGGCGCTGACCTCGTGCAGGGCGACGTTGGTGGGGCTGAAACTGGCCCAGGCATCCGGCCGGTCGAGCGCGACGTAGCACGCCACTTCCTTCGCCTCCGTGAGCAGTTCCCGCGCCGCGCCACGGTCCCCGCCGCTGCCGGCCGAGGTGACACCACGCAGTAACAGCAGTCCGAGGGCCGCGAGGTACTGCGGAGACCGGCGGTCGTAGGACCCGGTGAGCCGCTCGGCTGTGTGCCGGACCAGGCCGACAGCCTGAGTCGGGTGCTGCGCGCGCGCCAGGACGTGGGCCTGCACGCGGACGCTCGACGCCAGGATCACAGGGTCGCCGCAACGCTCGGCCTCGGTCATGGCCCGGCCGACTGCGAGCCAGGCGTTGCCCTGGTCGTTCTGCTTGAGCAGCAGACTGGTCAGGGTCTGATACGCGGTGGCCAGCAACCCCGAGAGGTCGGTGCTGCCCGCCGTACCGTCGGACGCCTGCCGCAGGTCCGCGATCAGACCCGGCAGCGCTTGCTCCAGCCCCGCGTAGTCACAGAGGTGGAAGAGCCTGCGCGCTGCGCCGACGCGCAGACGAAGGCAGTTCGCATCCAGCGACGCACCGGTGCCCTCCGGGCTGGTTCCCGGCAACAACGCCTGCACGAGGCCGAGGCGCGCGTCAGAGGAGTCGCAGGCGGAAGATTCACTGCCGAAAGGACCGGGGGATGCGGTGAGCGCTGCGGTACTCACGGCCATGCTCGCGGCGATGAAGGTGCGGCGCTGCATATCTTCTGCTCCCGGGTCGGCAGTGGCAGTAGAGGCTTCACGAGCGCCGGCGAGACCCACCTCCCGTGCTGGGATGCGGAGTTCGGCCGCGACCGCACGAAGCACTCCCATGTTGTCCGTGCCACGCCCGCTTTCCAGTCGGCTCACCTTGGACTGGTGGTATCCCAACGAGGCAGCGACATCCTTCTGCGAGCGGCCCTGTAGCACCCGAGCACGGCGGATCACTTCGCCGATCCGTCTCGACTCACTGTGCGCTGCGGCCATCCGTCACGGCCCCTTCCGCCGTTGCCCCCGCCTGCTCAACGAGCGTAGGTCAGCCGTGCCTCGCCGAGATGCAGAACCTGCATATCCCATGCAGCGCCCGCATTGGGGCAGGCCGCTGGTCGCGCCGGACTGCTTGCCTGGAACGGCCGCACACGTTCATGAAGGGCCGCCGTTGATGGAAACGCACAAGTTCGCCCTGCCGGTACCCGCCAGCCCTATCGCCGTCACCGATGCGCGGCACCGAGCGGTGCGCGCGATAGGGCGCTGGAGTGGAGTGTGGGATGCCGAGGTGCCGCAGCGGGCCGAACTCGTCCTCAGCGAACTGCTCACCAACGCCGTACGGCACGCCGGCTCCAGTCACATCCTCCTGACCCTCCACCCCCTGGTGGACGTATTGAGAATCGAGGTCCATGACACCAGCGCATCCCTGCCGCAGGCCGTTCTCCCGGACACGTACAGCGAGAACGGCAGAGGCATGCTCCTCGTCTCCGCACTCGCCGACCGCTACGGGACCGAGCGGAACCACAGGGGCAAATGCTGTTGGACCGAGATCGACCTGTCCCCCGCACCCGGCCGGCGGCTCAGCACCGCCTTCTCCCAAGACTCCTGCGGTGACCGACCCCTGCTGCCGCAACGCCACCACGGACAGCGCCCACTTGGTGGCGACGACCAATCCACACCGAGCCATACGTCCGAAGCGCCTCCCCACCGAGCGACGACTTCACAAGTGGCGGCCGACATCCACCCGGGAGACTCCCGATGCTGGTGACGGCACCGAGGCGGGGCTTCTGGTGCGAGTGCTGGACACAGAGCCTGACCGAGAAGGGCCCGCCGGCACTGGTGGCATCCTTCGACGCGTATTCCGCTCCGCAGGCGGACCGGTGGGTAGCGGTCGCCCTTAAGACGATCTCCCCGGCCCTGGACTCGGACGCCTCCACCGCAGCATGGGAGTGGATGTACGACGGCCGGATCGACACCCGGCGAGCCCTGCTGCGAGCCGAACCCTGCACGGTGTCACTGACCCACGCCAGCACACGCATCACCTGGACTATCCGCCCCGTACTCTTCCTGCCCCTCGCACACCGCCAGGACGCCGAACCCCCGACCTGCGCATACGACTTCACGCCCCGCCCGAAAGCGTGATTCGAACTTTCTCTACTGGTTCAAGGCGGCTCGCTCCGCTCGCCGCGCGCGGCCCGGCCCCCGGCCGGGCCTGCGCTCCTGTCTCCGCCCCGCTCCAGCCCGGCCGGCGCCCGTGCCGCGCGCACAGCAGTCAGCCGCCTGACGTGAGAGAAGGGGTACGTCGTGGCTGGGGCGGTCGGCTCCGCGGCTTTAGGCAGCCACTTTGGCGCGAGCCTCGAAGATCATGGCCCCAACGTCGTGCTTTAGCGGGCAGGTCCACAGACTGCCCGACGCGCCGGAAGCTTACGGGGCCATGATCACTCGCGCCAAAGCAGCTCCAGCCCAAAGCCGCTCCGCCGACCTAGCAGCGCGGCCAACAGCAAACAACGGACAGACTCAGCGAACTGCAGATAACGACTAGGTCACGATTTAGTAATTACACCTCGCCGTTGGAGCACCCGCTACTACGCTCTGTTATGGCATACACAAACTCGCAGGTCAGACGCCCGCAAGAGTCCGATTGGGCGTCCCGCCGAAGTAGCGTGAGTGCGTCTTCCGGAGACCCTCAAGAGAGGCTCCCGTGAGGACCACGATCTCGATTTCCTCGCGCTCTTTGAGGTCCCGCTCAAGCTGGAACCTAGCGCGCAAGGCGGCACGAGCCTCGGAGGCCGGGAACTCTTGCCGGACATCTGTCTCACCAGTGTGACGGTTGTAGACCAGCAGGAAGTGCCTCAGTGCCCTCATTTAGCCGACCTCCCCCTGATGCCCTCGATCTCTTGCAGGATCTTCCGTAGCCTACCCAGGTTGGGATCCAGGTGAGCTAGCGTAGCTTCCCTCTCGCCACCGGAGACGATGCTCGCGGCAACTTCAGTCTCCACCTCGTACAGGGTAGCCGAGAACCCTTCCATGCTGGAGATGACGTCTGTCACCGCCTGCCCACCGTACTCCGGAGGCTCCCCGTACCTGATGCCTCGACCAAAGATGTCAGCGACCCGCTCAAAGATGTTCGCCCATAGGTCTTGCCCGACCGTACGGATCTGAATCTCTACGAACCTACCGCCGATAGAGACGATCACATGGACGGCCCTGTAACCGACCATGGGATCTTCTCGGCGGTCTTTCACAGAGCACTTGTACCCTTGCCTCTCGAAACACTCGACCACCATGCCCGTGAGTTGATCTTGCTCCGTTAGGGTGAGTCGACCCGAGACGCGGATGCCAGCGATGTCCTGTATTCGAGCAAGGTTCGTGCTCGACCCGCGAGCCTTCGCTCGCTGCAGCTTCTGAATTAGGGTGTCCGTCGTCTTGAGCCGGTGCGTCACCCCCACTGGCCACTCCACGATGTCGCACAGCTCATCGATCACGCCACGAGCAGCCGTGAGTAGCTCGCTGTAGTCGATGAGGAGATCTTCAAGGAGGGTGAGGTCCTCTTCTGATACCGCGCCAGGAAGCTCAAGCCGCTTACCGAGCTTCTGTACAGCCGAGTTGGACATGGGCATCGCACCAAGATAGATGAACGGTAACGACTACCGTCCCGACTCAGCTAGCGCGTTGCCTCCATCCCCACCTCGGGCCGTCTCGGGGCCGTCCGAGGCCGCTCAGTGTCGACCGGTGACGACAGTCGTAGCTCGCGACAGCCGCAGGTCACTAAAGTCGATTTGCGACACTGGTACCACCATGCCCAAGCCTGGAGAACAAGCGTCGTGAGCCGTTGATGCTTGTATCCGCACGTTCACCGCTCCGGGTCAACCTGCGATGGGCAGCGGCTCGTGGCGATGCCAGATCAGGTACCGGTCCTCGCGGCGCAGCTCCGCGGAACCCCACTCAATGCGCATGACACCCTCCTCCATGGAGCAGGCGTAGGCGACAAGAACGAGCCGCACGTCTTCGGGAAGCAGCTCCAGGTCTGGATGTACCTCGGAGTCATCGAGTTCTCCCCAGTCCAGGTCGAATGCCTGCTGCCTGGGAGGCGGGCCATGGCGGCGGATCAGGTCTGCTCGAAAGCCTGTAGCCCGACGGAGACGTGCAGCCGTGACGGGCACGTTCTTCTTCGCGTAGCGCAGGGGGTAGATCAGGTTGCTGCGGACGAGCATCATCGTGCGTCCTTGCAAGCGCACAGTTTCCCCAAGCCCGGAGATGCCGGCGGCCAGTTCCTCGTATTGCACTGCGTAGAGGCCATGTCCGTAGGCTTCGAGCGTTTGAGTGTGGACGCCCTCGTGCCCGGTCCGGGCACGATCATGAGCCCGGAGAAGGCAAGCCGGGATGATGTCCGCCAGTTCACCGGCTATGTCCCCGAAGGTCTCACGTGCCCATTGACTGGCTGACCCCACGTCGTACCGCCCTCCCCTGGTGGTCCTGCAGCACAACACCGAGCAGCATCCCTAAACCGTGCTACGCCCAGGCGAATCACACAAGGTGGCAACCAGCGCACAAAGGGAGCGCACGCCACCTGAACAGGGGTTCACCGCACTTACCGCTCGCGTGCTAAAGCAGCGGACGGTCTCCCGGCTCTGCCGCTCGCAGTGACGGCAATCCTGACGGCAACGACGGCGAACGGCAGCGGCACTCGGCAACCCGGAACAGTGGCATCAACGTGTCACCGGGCCGCCCCCTCAGGGCTTGCCCGCATCTTCTCGGCACTTGGCCAACGAGTGCGGGACCACAATCGAACGAGCGCACGCGTGCCAGTTGTGTGCCAGATCGTGCGGGGAACCGCGGGAAACACGGGGAAATCAGGCGACCGCCCACCAAGCGTCGACACCGCTCTGCCGCAGGTAGGCGGTGCTCTCGCAATCAGAAAACCCAAGCTTCCCAAGCTGAGAGCGCGAGTTCGATTCTCGTCACCCACTCCAAAAAAAACCCCAGGTCAGCGGCCTGGGGTTTGCTTGTTGTCTAGTGCAATTCGGGGATGGCGCGCCCTCTGCGTGCCCTGAGTCGAGGATAGGGGGCAGGGGAAGGGGCGACGAGGGTCGCCTGGGCGGTGACGGCGGCCGGGGAGCCGACGTCTCAGGAGCGGACGGCGCGGACGGCGACAACGGCGCGGCCGGCGCGAACGGCGGCGATGGAGCTGTGGTCATCACCTGCTGACAAACCTTCCTGGGCTACCGGGGCGAGTCTCGCCTATGCCGGTACAGCGCGCTCCGGGAGCAGACAGCGCGTATCTCAGGCTGACTCTCCGGACCACCCCCATGCCAGGTGCCGGCGGCCGCCGAGGAGGGTTCCCAGGGGCCCTAGGAACGGACCTGGAGCAATGGCACGGTCAGCTCAGCGCTGGTCAGGGCCCCGTGAAGGCCGACCATCGCGCTGGCGCCCGGCTCCGATTCGGTTGCGACCACTGCCACGTCGCCGTGGGCCACGGCGACGACGTCTCCGATGCGGGGCAGGACGCGGTCGTCGACCCGGGGCCCGAACCAGCCGGCTTCGACGGCCTCGTCGCGGGTGGCCACCCACATGCGGTCCCCCAGCGACTCCCGCCAGGCGGCGTGGACATCGGCGGCCGCCCCCGGCGAGGTGTAGACATGGCGGGCGCGGGCCTCGCCGCCGAGCAGGGCCACACCGCCGCGCAGCGCCGGATCGTGGTCGTAGTCGACGCGCCGGTCCGGTGCCACGTCGACCATCCCGTGGTCGGAGGTGACGTAGAGGGCCGAGCGGGGTGGGAGTCTGTTGGCCAGGCGCTGGGCGAGGCGGTCGACGCGGATGAGCTGGTCGCGCCAGGTGTCGGAGTCGACACCGTCCTGGTGGCCGGCCGCGTCCAGGTCGCTCAGATAGGTGTAGACCAGGGTCTGACCGGCGGCGCCCAGTTCCCGGGCGGCGCGGTCCATGCGCTCGTCGGCGTCGTCGGCGGCGACGAAGCGGCCTCCCGAGACGGCGATCAGGGTGAGTGCGGTGGTCGCGAAACGGCTCGGCAGGACCTGTGCGGTGTGCACACCGCGGGCGTGCAACATGCCGAAGACCGTCGGATGGGGCTGCCAGCGCACGGGGTCGGTCCACGGTTCCCAGCGCAGTTGGTTCATCAGGACGTCTCGCCCCGGGACCGCCACCGTGTACCCCGCGAGTCCGTGGCGGCCGGCGGGCAGGCCGGTTCCGAACGACGCCAGCGAGGTGGCCGTGGTGGAGGGGAACCCGGCGGTCAGCACGCGGGCTCCGTCCCTCCCGGCGTCGTCCCCGTCACCGAGGAGTCCGGCGAGGAACGGCGCGTACGCGGCGTGGTCCCGCAGCTGCTCGGCACCGAGGCCGTCGACGAGGAGGACGCAGACGCGCTCGGCGGGGTCGAGGCGGAGTTCCGTGGCCGGGATGGCGGTGCGACCCTTACCCGCCGTCAGGCGGAATCCCGCCGCGATGGCGGGCAGCAGATCGCTGAGGGAACGGACGCCGTAGGCGGGAACAGGGGCTTCGGAAAGGTCGAGTGGGGAGGGACGCATGGGCGGGCCGCTTCGATCGGTGGGGCTGGGCAGAACGGCTGCGGAAGGTGTCCTCAGCCGAGCAGGGGGAGGATGTCGCGCAGGTCCTCGGTGTCGATCACATGGTCGGCGGCGGCCCGGGCATCGGCCGTCGCGTTGAGGGCGATCGAGGTGCCCGCCGCGCGGAAGAGCGGGACGTCGGAACGCGAGTCTCCGACGACCGCGATCTCGTGCAGGCCGACACCGTGCGCATGGCACCACTCCTCGACGAAGGCGAGCTTGCCGTCCTCGTCGATGTGGTGGGCGACCCGGCCGGAGAGCACACCGCCGTCCAGGTCCATCCCGGCCCCCGACACGGCGGCGAACCAGGACCGGTACTCCAACTGCTCGGCGGCGAACTGCCAGGCGAGGGTGGCCAGCAGGAGCGTGGAACCGGCGTCGGCGAGCGCCGTCAGGGTCTCCTTAATGCCCGCGATCCACGGTGCCCCGCGCAGGTGGCGGCGGATCTCCTCCGGGGTGGCGCCCGAGAAGAGGGCGGCCTCACGGCTCGCGAACTCGATGTTGTCGATCTCGTAGGAGCTGTAGAGACGTTCGAGTTCCTCGACGGCGGGCCGGTGCCCCATCGCGTCGGCCAGGACCAGCGAGGTGGTCGTGCGGCGCAGCAGGGTGCCGTCGAGGTCGAAGGCGACCACGGGGAAGCGGGGGCTGGTCACGGGCGTGCTCCTGGACGGGAGGGGCGGAAGACGGGGCAGTGGTTCAGGACCAGCCGGTGCGGCGGGCGAGCCACGCACGGCACAGTGTGCCGTAACGCGCCTCGTGCAGACGGATGTTCGCCGACCACGAGGGCGCGGGCTGGGCTCCGCTGTAGGTGTAGAACCCGGCGAGCGCGCAGAGGAAGGCGTCGATGGCCGCCGGGTCGGCGCGCCGTGTCAGGGGGTGCTCCGACGCGATGGCCTCGGGGTCTCCGCCCGCCGCCGCGACCGCCGGCAGGAGATAGACCAGTTCGACCCAGTCGGCACCCACGCAGGCCCAGGCCCAGTCCACGGCGAGAACCGTGCCGTCGCGTGTGAGGAGCATGTTGTCGTGGCGGAGATCGGCGTGCAGAAGCGTGTCGCCGGCAGTGGCCTCGATCCACCGGCTCTCCAGCTCGGCGAGCCGGTCCAGGTTTCGCGCCGCCCAGGGCGTGAGGCCGGCCGCCGCCGCGCCGTCGCCCCGGAGTGTGCGCCAGCCCTGGAACAACGGGCCGAGCGGGGTGGTGACAGGTGCGGCCCAGGGCAACGGGTTGGGTGTGAGTATGGAGGTCATGCGCTCCACGCAGGACAGGGCGGCTGCCAGGTCACCGGGGCGGGAGAAGTCGGGATGCCGGCCGTCGACGTCCTCGTAGACGAGCACGATCCATTCGCCGGTCTCCAGGCTGAAGCGGAGCCGGGAGGCGGGCACGTCCGGCGGCAGGGCACCGGCGATGCGGGCCTCGGTGCGGTAGTCACCGGCCAGCTCGTGGTCCGTCGCCAGCGCCTTGACGAAGGCCCGGTTCCCGTCCTGGAGTTCCACGCGTGCCGCGACGCCGTCGGTGAAGCCGCCGTTCTGGCTCTCGGCGGTCCGCACCAAGGCGCCGAGGCGTTCCTCGACGCTCTCCCGTACGTGTGGGGGCAACTGATGCCACGCCGAGCGGCGTGCCGTGGCGGTGGGCAGGGCGCGGGTCACGGGGGTCGTTCTCCTCGTCGGGGCGGGGGCGGCGCGTGGGTGGGCCCGCCCCCGCGTCGGTCAGGACGCGGCCGCCGCCTCGGTGCCGAACGGGTCGCCGGCGGCGATCAGTTCGTGGACGCGGCGCAGGATGTCGGGACTGAGCGTCCGGTCGGCGGCCAGCGCGTTGTCCACGGCGTGCGAGGGGTTGCGCGTGCCGACGACCGCGCAGGTCACCTCGGGCTGTGCCAGCAGCCACATCAGCGCCTTCCGCGCGAGGGACACACCGTCCTCGGGGCCGGTGGCCGACCGCAACGCGTCCACGGCACGCAGGTGCCGGGGGAACGCGTCCGGGCCGAAGAACCGCGCGTAGTTCTCCACACAGAAGAAGTCGTCCGAGCCGACCTCGCCGCCACGCCAGTCGGTGAACTCCGTGTCCGGGCCGAGCGCTCCGGTGAGCAGTCCGTACGCCAGCGGGCCGTACGCCATCAGGCCCGTGCCGTACCGCGCGCAGAGCGGCCCGAACTCGGCGAGCTCCGTGCGGTACAGGACGGACGCCTGGATCTGAAGGTAGTCGAGTCCTCCGGTGGCGGCGCATGCCTCGACGTCGGCCAGGGGGAAGTTGGACAGCCCGATCGCGCCGACGAGCCCCTCCTCCTTGAGGGCGGTGAGGGTTCGCCAGGGCTGACGCACCGGGACCGTGTCGGCCGGCCAGTGGAGCAGGTACACGTCCACACGGTCCCGGCCGAGGCGGGTCAGGGATGCCTCCAGGGCCGCGCGCATGCCCTTGTCGCTGAAGTGGTCCTCCTGCTCGGGGGCCACCTTCGTGCAGACCTTGATGCCGGGGCGGCCGGCCAGTGCCTCGCCGACGATCCGCTCGGAGCCTCCCCCACCCCCGTAGACCTCGGCGGTGTCGATCCAGTTCACCCCCGTGTCGAAGGCGGCGTGGACGGACTCGATCACCCGGTCGGAGGACTCGTTGGGGCCCCAGGTGCCGCCTCCGCCCGCCTCCCAGGCGCCGAATCCAATGGCCGACAGGCCGGCCGGGTTCCTCGCCTCTGGTATCACTGCGTCTCCTCTTGTGCCGCTCGGGGCCGTGTCGTCGGGACCGGACTCGCCCGGACCGGAATGCGGTTCGGAATGCGGTTCGGAAGTTCGTCCGCCGTGTGGTTCGGGGCGGGGATTCCCCGCTCAGATCAGGACGGGTACCGGCTGTTCCGCGTGGATGTCCGACCAGATCCGAGCGCCCGAGTCGTCTTCGGCGGCGGAGGCGGCGATCACCCCTCGGCGGTAGACCTCCCGGTGGGCGTGGACGTGCTCGGCAAGCCGTCGCCGGGCATCCCCGAGGCCGTACGGATTGGTGGGCGCGGCGTCGAGAAGGCGGAACAGCAATCTGCCCCAGCCGTTGATCCGGCACTGCCGTTCGAGGCCGTGTTTCCCCCGGAACTTGTAGGCGACCGGGAAGCGGTAGAGCAGTTCAAGGGCGTGCAACTGCTCCAGCAGTTCGGCGAGCCGGTCCGCGGTGGGTGGTTCGGCGTCATGGGCGGTACGCAGCAGGGCGGCGACCGAGTGCTCGGAGGCCAGGTAGATGTTGCCTCCGTAGACTCCGCCCGCCCGGACCACCTCGTCCCACACCGCGAGGGTGCCCACCAGACGGAGCGGCTCGGCGAGCGGACCGTCCGACTCGGCGGAGGTCAGCAGCTCCTCGGGCTCGGGAGCCGGGCCCGGGGCCGTCGGCGGATGGAACCGCACTCCGACCGCGCCGCTGTAACAGGCGAGCGACGGCGGCGCGGCGGCGAGCTCCGGCGGCACGTCCACCGAGACCCCGGGAACGGCTCCCTGCCGGTTGAGCGCCGGCCAGGCGAGCAGACGCACGTGGGGCGGCAGGTCGCGCAGGGGTGTCGCGTCACGCGGGGGTGTCCAGGACATCGCTCACCGCTTTCCGTGAGGGGCGGTCACAGAGGGCTCGGGGGTGATGACGACACGCTGCCGTCCGACGGTCGTCCCCGGCCGCGGCCGCGGTCCGACGAGCCGTTCGCCGTGGTGCCCGCGGTGATGCCCGAAGTCACGCCCGGGCATGTGGTCCGGCGCGGGTACGGCCACGGCCTCGGCCCAGCGTCCCAGCCGCTCCATGAGCGCGTCGTCCCCGGCCGCGGAGGGCGAACAGATCATCCACACGTCCGCGGAGAACAAGGTCTCGGTCGCGACGAGGCCCCGGCTGCGCATGCTCGCGCCCGTCTCGACGCACTCGACGGCCACGTCCGCGAGGTCGGGAAGGTAGTGCTCGACCGATCCGCGCACGGTCCGGACGGCGAAGTCGTCGCCCCAGTTCCTGCGGCCGAAGTCACGGGCGATCCGCGGGTACTCGGAGACGATCCTCACCGGCCCCGTCGCTCCGGTCGCGTCTTGCCGCCCGGGAAGACGCAGAGCACAGATACGGACGTGATACCAGCACAGCGGAGCCACTCGAACGACATCGGCACCGCTGTCGACCAGCCACTCCTCCCCCGCGATTCCTACGTCGAGGAGCCCCTCGGCCACCAGGCCGGGGATGTCCGGCATCCGGAGGAAACGGTGGTGTGCCGGTCGCTCGTCCGGAAAGAGCTCGCCGTACGAGGCGACCGCGGCCTCGGACCGGGGCAGCAGGCGGCCTTTGGGAAGTCCCGTCCTCAGCACGGCAGGACCTCCCTCCGGTAGGGGCGGACACGCCCGTGGGTGCGCAGTTGCCTGGCCAGCTCGGCGGAGAATGCCTTGGCGAAGGCGTGAGCGGCGTCCGTGCGCGTGATGTTGGCCAGACAGAACGCCCATACAAGGACCTGCCCGAGTTCTTCCTCCACCCGTACGCTCGACTCGCCCCGCCGCATCGCCTGTGCCAGCTCGCCGAGCTCCTCCAAAGCCCAGGCAAGTGCCCGCTCCGGTTCCAGTCGCCCGTAGAGGTCGCGGCACCGCTCCTGCACACGCCGGAGGCCGTCCACGTCGGTACCGATCCGGTGGGCCCTCGTCCGGGCCAGGTCACCGCAGGACTGCGCCAGCGGCACCAGCGCCTCCTCCTCGGCCGTACGGACGCGGCAGCGCTGCTCGACGGTCAGTCCCGTGGTCTCGCCCCCCTCTGCGGCAAGCCTCTCGACGGCGTCGAGCCCGGCCCGCCGCAGCACCTCGATCCGTGCCGGCTCCTCCAGCTCTGCCAGGTCGCGGGACGTCCCGTCGGCCGCCACGGCGACGATGCCGACGAGCGGAAGCCAGCGGGGCTCGCCTCCGGCGGCCTCCCCGGTGTCGGCCATGGTGCCCCGCAGCACGACCGGACGTGCCCCGGGCAGGGCGTCACGGTCTGGTGCGGCCACCTCCAGAACGCGGGAGGCACCGGCCTCGCCCTCGGCCAGACGCCCCACGACACACACGTCGGCGTACTCGGCGGCGCGCAGGGCTATGAGCGCGGGGCTTTCCCAGGAGACTCCGGAATCGGGGCAGGGCTCAGGGCCGGATGCGCCGGCCTTCGCCGCGTAGGGCGAGTACGGCGCGGACGACGGGTCGCCGGTGGGTACGGGAACGGGTCCGGACCGCCCCGCTCTTCCTCGCGCGCCGGTTAATTCTCCAGGGTTCTGTCCACTCTCCGTGCACATGCTGCCTCCTGGCGCGTTCGGTGATCTCAGCTGATCCGCAGTGCGTCGCCGCCGTACACGATGCCGAGGGAGGGAATCGACACCGACTTCTCGCCGGCGACGACCTCGCCGGCGACGAACGCGTCGTACCCCGCGGTCCGTGCGATCTCCACCGTTCGGTCGGCGTCGTCGGCGGCCACGACGGCGACATAGCCGAAGCCCATGTTCAGCGTCGCGTACGCCTCCGCCGGCTCCATGTCGCTGCGGTCCGCGAGGTAGCCCAGCACTTCGGGCACGTCCGGCAGTACGTCGAGGACGTAACTCACCTCGGTCGCGGGGCGCAGCATCTTCAGGAGCCCGTGACCGGTGATCGGGTTGAGGAAGTGCGGCTCGACCGGGGAGTCCAGCAGCGCACGGACGAAGGCCGGGTACAGCACCGACGGGTCGAGCAGCGCCGCTCCCAGCGTACGGCCGCTGGGCAGGGGGGACAGCAGGCCGTCCGGGAGCCCGGCCGCGACGTGCCGGGCAAGGGAGGCGCCGTTCGTGTGCAGGCCCGAGCTCGTCAGCACCACGATCCGGTCGCCGGGGCGGACGTCGTCGCCGAACACAGGGCGACGTCCGGGCGGGACGACCGCCAGTGCGTTGCCGCCCAGTTCGATGCCCGCCCCGGTCAGGAGCCCCGGCAGTGCCGGCGACTCCCCTCCGCCCCAGACGGCCCCGGATGCCTCGCAGGCCCGCTGCCAGCCGGACAGCAGCTCCAGCGACTTGCGCTCGTCGTTGTACCAGGCGGCGTCTCCCGTGGCGAAGTAGGCGGTGACCACCAGGGGTTTCGCTCCGACGGATACGACGTCGTTGACGATGGAGGCCACGGCGTCCACCGCGAGATCGGCGAACCGGCTCTCCCCGGTCAGCTCGAGGTACTGCTCGGCGATGACGGACTTGGTACCGAGCCCCTCCGTCACCGTCGCGAGCGTCAGCCCGCCCACCTCCAGGACGTACGCCGTCGACCCTCGCGACCCGGCGAACTCCTTCGCCCCCACCGCTCCCAGCAAGCCCGCTGTGGCGGCGGCCCGCTCCACCGCTGCCCGTTTGACCCGGTCGAGCACCTGGTAGTCGACACCTGCCTTCTCGTACTCCGACATGGACGACAACCACCCATCTGGCTCGCGGGACCGATGCCCTCGTCTGCCCGCTCGGTAGGTCTCCCTCGCCCGTGGTCCGGAGGAGGCACGGAGCATAAAGATCACCGTGAGCGACTGAACACGGACTCACGGTAGACGATCGGAAGTCGATCACAAGGCGCGAACCGCACAACGGCCTGATGTGAACGGTGAGTCCGAAGAGGCGCTCTTGCCGCACCGGGGCGGCCTTGTCAGCGCCTCCTGTCCTGCCACCCCGTGGTCCAGGAAGACGGGCAGGTGTGCGCCGGTGCCGGCAAGGCACAAGAGGGCCGGAGAAGCGAGTCCGGTGAGGGAGGAGAGCAGCTTCGGCCACCAGGTCCTTGCCGCGGTGGGCGACGGCCCTTCCCTGCTCGTCGCGGCCCGGGAACACCAGCCGGACCTGGTCATCACCGGCGCCCGTTCCAGTCCGAGCAGCCCGGACTCGCGGTCCTCGCCCCCTGGAGTCCGAACTCCCGCCGGCAGCCCACGACAACCACCGTCGCGTCCTGGCGGTGCCGGCCTGTCTGCGAGCCTGCGCCCGCCTGCCGGGCACGGGCCCTGTGAGCCTTGCCGAGGCGGCACCCGCGCCACCTCTCCGCAGAAGAGACGGGCGCTGTCGACCGGCCTGGGCCGAGGCCGTGCCCCATCCGTGCCCTCGTCATCCGGCTCTGTACGTGATCGACCGGACACGTCCTGGCGCCTGCTGCCGCTGGAAGTCGGTCCCGCCGAGGTCCTCAGAGGCCGCCGACCTTGACGGGAAACTTGTGGATGACGGCGAGCACGTCGTCCGGGTTGTCCGGGTCGACCAGTTCGACGGGCTGCTCCAGCTTGTAGAGATCGCCACGGGGCGGGAACTGGGTCAGCTGTCCGACGAGGATCATCGGCTTCTTGGTGGTCAGAACCAGCGGTCCGCTGCCGTCCTCCCCTGGCTGGTCGATGGTCATCGTGAAGCTCAGGATGTTGCGGTGCTCGTACCTGGGCGGGTTCTGCTGGGTCAGGCGCAGGGTGGATTCGGCCTCAGCATCGACCTCGTTCTGTTCGATGGTGACAGTGCCTCCGCCGTCGTTCACCGTGTCCCCTCCCGGCAGTTCCGCGGACATGCGGTGTCCGACGATCCGCAGGCGGACGGAGTTGCCCGGGTCGTCGGGGTTGTGCTCGACGCGGTGCTTGATGCCACCCCGGAAGTCGACGCTGACGAGGGCGTCCCTGATCTTGAGCGGGGTATTGACGGCGAGGCCGGAGCAGGGAATCTCGGCGCCGACCGGCGGAAGTCCGGACATGTGCAACAGCCTTACGCGAGTGGGACGTTACTCGGACCATCCAATCGGGCGGTGCTCTCCCCTCTGGCTATTCACTCCGTCGTGGGCGCGTTCCCCTGCCGAACAGTGCGCCCACGAGAAGATCACGCGCAGGCCGCCCGCCTGCGCAAGGGGTCGCGCGGCGGACGGTCACCTGGCTTGGACGAAGATCGGTACAAGAAGCGCCACACCGTTGAACGGGCGATCAGCCGGCTCGATCACGCCAGAGCAGTGGCCACCCGCTCTGCCTGGCGCGGCCGCGTCTTCCTCGGAACCGCGACTGCCGCAGCCCTCAGCACACGGCTCCGTACATGAGCGGCCGGACACGTCCTGAGGCCGATCACGCGCCGGGCGCCTTCCGTTCCACTCCATGGGGTGAGTTTGGCCCTATTGCCCCGGCCTGTCTCGCTGTGGCCGCGATGGTCGTCCCATGAGTGAGACGCGAGTACTGCGCGATGGGGCACCGGCGGAGGTCCGGACGGACCACGTGCCCCGGTTGCCGGGGAAGGGCCGGGACATCCCGCGCTTCCGACTCCCCCGGACGCGACGCCCGCTCCCCTTCCTGGTCCTGTGGGCCCTCGCGGTCCTGCTCGCCCTGACCACGACCGCCGTCCCCGCCCAACGTGCCCACGCCGTCAACGGGAGCACCTCGCCGTGCGCGCTGCAGGGGCAGGGGACCACGGTCAACGAGGGCCAGAACACCGACTGCACCCAGTTCCTGGATCCCCTGGGGGTCAAGAACATCGGCGTGGTCTATGTGGACTTCCCCGACGTGGCCGGCGCCGGCAATGTCTCGGACTACTACAACCTCCTGGCTCCGGCCGCCGACTGGGTGTGGAACGCCTCGTACGGCAAGACCGGGCTGAGCATGCGGCCGATGGTGAACCGCTGGGTCCGGATACCGTCGGCCTCCAATGCCTACGGCACCTCCAGCCCCACGTACCAGCAGCACACCCGGTACGTGACCGACGCCCTCAGGGCAGCCGCCGACGCCGGCGCCGATCTGGCCAGGTACGACCTGTTCTACGTCGTCTCTGGGGGTACAAGGTGGCCGCCCACGAGACCGCCCACGTGTTCGGAGCTCCCGACCTGTACGCCTTCAGCGGTGATCAGCACCGGTACGTCGGCGGCTGGGACGTCATGGGCCACGTGGCCGGAGCCGCCCCGCAGTACTTCGGCTGGCTGTCCTGGAAGTTCGGCTGGACCGGGGACGACCAGGTGGTGTGCGTGTGGCAGAACAGGACGCAGAACACCGCCACCTTGAACGGTGTGGAGTACGTCGGCGGTACCAAGTTGCTGGCGGTCAAGACTGGCACCACCACCGCCTACGTCGCCGAGGCCCGCAGGAAGGCCCACAACGATTCCGGTGCCTGCTCCTCCGGCGTTGTCATCTACAAGGTCGACACCTCCGTCGCGAGCGGCCAGGGACCGGTCCGGGTGGTGCCCAACCCGAATGCCGCGGCGCCGCCGGCAGGCTGCGGCACGCTGGACATGGCCACCTGGCAGCCCGGCCAGACCTTCTACGACCGAGCCGCCGACGTCCAGTTCACCGTCCGGTCCGCCGACGCCCACAACAGCACGGTGAACGCCATCAAGTGGTGACCATCAGGCGTCTCCGGCGTCTCCCGCGTCGGCCGGCGGCCCGCACGTCGTGTGCGGTACGCCGGCCGGCGCGTCACCTCATCGGTCCGTCACCCGAGGATCGAGGACGAGTCGCAGCCGAGGCTGGCGCGGCTGGCCACGGCGAAGGAGATGCTTCCGTGGTTCTCCCAGAGGTTGTTGATGTTGGCGAACAGCCACCTCGTGGTCAGGCTGTGGTCGGCCGAGGAGAGGGTGGCCGTCCGGCCCTCCGTGCCCGGCCTGATCCGGAACCTCACCACGGTGTCACCCAGTTTGTGCGGGGGCGTCTCCTGGGCGCTCAGTGTCGTACCGGAGAAGGTGCCCGGCCCGGTCACCGATTCCACATTGGCCACCGCCATGACGGATGCCAGGTTGACCCGGTGGATGTGGTACTGCGATCCCACGGGGTTCCGCGTGGTGTCCGGACGCCACCTGAACGTGAACGTCGACCCCGGCGCGATCCGCCCGCCGAAGGGGTTCGGCCATGACGATTCGTTGATCACGCCCTCGCCCAGCCGCATGCCGAACGCGTTCCGCCAGTAGAAGCGCGGGTTGAGCCACGCGTTCCCCGGCTGGATGCACTCCGGGTCCCGGGCGGCCGTGACCTGCGCCGGCGCGGCCGGCTGTGCCTGCGCCGTGGCGGCGTTCGCGGGCAGTGACGAGGCCAGCAGCATCGCTGCTGCCAGCGCTCCGAGCCCCCACGCCCTGCGTTCTACCCGGCGCGGTCGCGGCGCCGACGAGGCAGCACCCCTGGTACGGCCCGGTAGACGGTTTCCTGCTCCCTGCATTCTCCAGCCTTTCTCTTCCGCGTACCCCGTCGGTGGCCCCGGGCCGAGCCGGCGGAGCCACCGACGGGCCGGTTCGTCGGGAGGGCTCAGTCCTCGTCGGGGTCGAGGACTCGGCCCTTGAGCTTGATCGGGTTGGCGGCGCCCACCTTGAGCTGGCCGTCGGTGTAGCGGCCCGGGGTCGCGCCGTCGACGGCGGTCACCTGGGCGCCGTAGCCGATGCACTCCTGGTTGGTGGACAGGTACGGGTTGTGGGTGAAGGTCAGGGTGCGGCCCCCGTCGCCAAGGGTGCCCTGGGTGGTTTCCAGGTTGCCCTTCGCCTGGAGGGTGTTGACGTCGTGGTAGGCCCAGGAGAGCCAGCCGGTGAACACGAAGCCGGTCGGCGCCTTCAGGGTGAAGGTGATGTCTCCGGGGTTGACCGGGTCGGGGACGGTGCTGAGGATGCCGAAGCTGAGGTGGGCGGGGACTCCGCCCGGGGCGTCCTCGACGATGCCCTGCTGGAGGATGTAGAGCTTGTTCTCGGAACCCGGCTGGACGGGGGCCTGGGTCTGCGTGGCCATGCGTATCCCTTCTGTGGATGGGTGCGTCCGCGTGAGCGGATCCGCCGGTGGCGGGCTTGGGGACCGGGCCCGTTCACGGCCCGTCGGAAGTGGGGACGGGCGTCATGAGCTAGGCGGATGGCGCGGGATCGGTCGGCGCGTGGTCGGCCAGGAGCGGGCCGAGGACGGACAGGGCGCCGAGGGCGATGTCCTCGTAGAGGTAGAAACCCGCTTCCAGCGGCGGCAGTTCGGTGGCGGCGTCGACCGCGACGGGGTCCGGATCGGTGGCGTAGCCCGCGCCGTCGTCGGGGGCGGCGCGCGGTCCGAGCAGGTCGGTGATGTCCTGCGCGGCGCCCAGGAGCGTGCTGCGGGCGGTGGTGGCCAGCAGGCGCAGGGGGAGGTCGAGGGTGGCGGTCGTGCGCTGGCCGGGAACCAGCTTCGTCACCGCCGGTACCTCCTCGGTGGCCGCGGCGGCGATCAACTGCACGGGGAGCGTGCAGGCGGCGACGATCCGCTCGGTGGACATCAGGGGCGGTGGGTCGCCGTCGACCATGAGGTCTTCCCACTCCATCAGGTCGAAGAGGAACTGGCCGCCCTTGTACAGGGGCCAGGGCCGTACGGTGTCGAGCAGGTGGCGGGCGCGTTCGGGGGCGTCGCGGCGCAGCGCCACACCGTGCCTGGCCAGGGTGCACAGGCACTGGCGCAGGCCGCTGTTGACGTGGCCCAGGAAGGCGAGGGCCCGGTGGTCGGTGGGGGTCAGCGGGCCGGTGGTGGTGGGGTCGGCCGGCGGGGGCGGGGGCGGGGTGGTGGTCACAGTGGCCTTGAGGTGACGTAGTGGGCGATCTGCCGCAGGACGGCTTTGCCCTCGTTCTCGGGGATGAACCGGAGGTCTTCCTCGAAGCGGGCGATGCCTTCGGCGGCGAGCCGGTCGGCGAGGTCGGTGGCGTACTCGATGGAGCCGTGCCGGCGCATGGCGGCGAGGAGTTCCTCGGCGTGCTGCTGGGTCTTGTCGGTACGGCGCTGCCGCAGGATGTCGAAGAGGCGGGGGCGCTCGTGGGCGTACGCGGTGCGGAAGAGGTGGATCAGCATCACCGTGCGCTTGCCCTCGAGCAGGTCGCCGAGGGGCTCCTTGCCGTAGAGGGCCTCCTCGCCGACCAGGTTCAGGATGTCGTCCTGGATCTGGAAGGCGATGCCGATCAGGCGGAACGCCTCGTCGAACCGGCCCAGCACGGACGGGTCCGTGATGCCCGCGCAGACGGCGCCGATGCGGCACGGGCTGATGCAGGTGTACCAGCCGGTCTTCTTGGTGCTCATGGTGAAGTAGGCGTCGTCGGTCTCGGGGACGACCTCGTGGCGGATCCAGCCCAGCTCCATGGCCTGCCCCTCGATGGACTCCCGGCACATGTGCACCGCCTCGTGGATGAGGCCGAGGGTGCGGACGAGGCCGAGGGTTTCGAGGTTGGACAGGACGGCGTCGACGGCGAGCAGGTTCATCCCGTCGCCGACGTTGACGGCCAGGCCGAGGCCGTGTTCCTCGTGCATGGTCGGCAGGCCGCGCCGGTGGGTGGACTCGTCGGCGATGTCGTCGTGGACGAGGAAGCCGTTGTGGAACAGCTCCAGCGCGGCGGCGGCGCGTACGGCGTCGTCGGGGCGCCCGCCGAAAGCGGCACAGGCGGCGATGGTCAGGGTGGGGCGCAGGCCCTTGCCCTGGCGGGCGGGGTAGGAGCGCATGAGGTCGTACAGCTCGGCACGCGGTTCGCGGTCCGGCAGCAGCCGTTCGATCTCCTCGTTGGTGCGGGCCCGGCACCGGAGCATGGTCTCCATCAGGTCGGCGTCCTGGACGGTGTCCTCCAGCGACCAGTCGGTGCTGGTGCGGCCGTCCCACAGCAGGCGCGGCGCGGTGACGGTGGTGTCGCCGATCAGCGCGGGCGGTGCGGGCGCGTCCTCGGGTGCGTGGCGGGCGAGGAAGTCGAGCGCCGTCCAGTCGACCGGGTCGGCGGCCGGTTCCCGGGCGGCGGGTGTCGCGCTGCCCCACAGCTGGGGGGCCTGCTCGCGGTAGGCACCCCACAGTTCCTGCATGCTGCGCAGGCCCGCGGCGCGCTGGGACAGCAGGGTGAAGGCCCGCCAGACGGCGAGGGTGTCGTCGCGGGAGCCGCGGACGTCGAGGCTGTCGGGCAGGACCTGGTCGACGGGCGGACGCTGGAGGTCGAACAGCAGGTTCATGGCCCGGTTGTCGAAGGCGACCTCGACATCGGGGTCCGGGCAGCGGTCCCGGTCCACCACGATACGACTGTGCCGTGCGGTGAGTGTGGCGTGGCTGCCGTCGTTGAAGTGCAGGCCCAGCCGGATGCCGCGCAGGTGGCCGGCCGCGGCGGCGAGGATCGCCGGCGCCCGGTCGGACAGGGCGGTGACGGTCTCGTCCAGCAGCCGCGCCCCGGTGAACGCGGGGACGGTCTCAGTCATGGGCACCCCCGGCGAACTCCACGATGCCCCCGGTGCGGAAGCCGATACGGCGCCCGCCGACCCGGCCCTCCACGGTGCACGGGCCGAGGGTCTCGTGCACGCTGAACGGGTGCAGGCTGGTCTCGGAGGGGTTGGCGATCCGGCCCGCCGTGTGCGAGCGGAAGTCGAGGACGAGGCGGTCGTCGCCGAGCCGGGCGGTGATCAGCAGCCGGCCGGGCACCGCGGCCATCGGCGGGGTGCCCAGCAGGCCCGCCAGCGGCGGCACCATCGCCACCCGGTCGCGGTCCAGGCTGCCGCTCACCGCGACCCGCAGGTTGCGCCGCGGGAAGTGACGGATCATGCGCCCGTCGCGCCACAGCATCACCGACCCGTTGGCCGCGTCCGCGGGGTACGCGGGCTGGATCAGGGTGAAGACCACCGCCGCGGGCGGGGCCTGGTCGACCGGGCCCGAGGGGTCGTTGACGAATCCGAACACCCAGCCGCCGAGGGTGGGCCAGGACCACCGGCCGCGTACCCGCTCGTGGTAGCCGAGCAGCTCCGTCTCCGTCGCCGTACCGTCGCCGTGCCGCAGGGTCCCGGTGCCCAGGACGCCGGGCTCCGACTGCCACCGCAGGTGCTCGTCGTCACCGAACGGCGCGCACTGCGAGGTGCACGGCCTGCTGGTCCGGGTCAGCCGTACGTCCGCCGCCGGCGCCGCCGCGCGGGCCGCCACCCGGAACGCGCCGGGCTCTCCGTGCGGGTGCGGCAACCGGAAGGCCGACCAGGGCAGTTCCGGCTGCTCGGCGTTGAACTGCGTCGCGCTCCAGCCGTGCTCCTCCCCGTAGAGCAGCAGGATCGCCATGTGCTGTCCCTCGGCCGCCGTGCCGGTGCCGCTGCGACGCCCGGTGGCGGGGGCGCCCGGATCCGCGAGGACGGATCCGGTGGAGGAGCCCAGGACGGAGAGGTTCGCGATGAGCGCATGGTGCCCACACCGCGACAGGAACGCGTAGTGCAGCCACTTGCGGTCGAGCGGGTGGGCGAGCGGGGCATGCGGGAAGGGGCCCTGCGGACCGAACCTCGGGAGGGCGGTGAACACGTTTCGAACGCTAACGGAGGGTCGCCTGTCACTTGCAATTGGTGACCACCGTGAGGGTGAACTGGGCGCACAGAAACGATCACCCCGGCTTTCAGGGTTTGGGAACGCGTAGAGCCGCCCATGGCGGGTGGTCCGCCACGGACGGCTCCGGTTCTCGGGCTTGTCATTCCTCGTCGTCTCCGAGGACGCTCGCCTTCAGGCGCACTTCCGGCCGGCCCGCGATCACGGCCCGTCCGTCGGTGTACCGGCCCGGCTCGGCCTCGTTCAGGGCGCGGATGCCGAGTGTGTAGACCAGGGCCGCCGCCGGGTGGCCGGGGGTGTTCAGGCGGGGCTCGTCCGTGACGACCAACGACCGGCCGTCGTCCCCGACCGTCCCCGTCGGGTTCCCGCCGGGGATGACCGTGCGGTCCGCCCGGTAGTACGCGCAGGTCGCCCGGCCGTCGAAGACGAACCCCGTCGGTGCCGTGAAGTGGTGCTCCACCCGTCCCGGGGCCCAGGGGTCGGTGGAGGAGACCCGTACGTGGATCAACTCGCTCTGCCCGCGCTGGAGCTCCAGGCCGACCTCCTGGCGGACCAGCAGCCGGGCGGGCGGCGCGGACGGGGCGCCGCCGTCACCAGCCGGCGGGCTGTCGGCTCCTCGGTCCGGTTCCGGCTTTCGGTCCGGTTCCGGTTTCCGGTCCGGCTCCGATTTCCGGTCCGGCTCCGGTTTCCGGTCCGGCTCCGGTTTCCGGTCCGGCTCCGGCTTTCGGTCCGGCTCCGGCTTTCGGTCCGGCTCCGGTTTCGGTTTCCGGTTCGGTTTCCGGTTCGGTTTCGGTTTCCGGTCCGGTGTCGGCTTCTCGTCCCGTGCCGGCTCCGTGTCCTCGGAGGGTGCGGTGGTGAGGGGAACCGCCGCGATCCGGTGGTGGAAGTTGTCCGCCACGAGCAGGCGCCCGGCCGGGTCCACGGCGAGACCACACGGGTAACCCAGAGCGCCGTGTACGACGGCATCGGCCGGGCCTCCGGACGCGGTGGCCTCGCCGGTGGCCGGAACCGGCTGCCCCGCGACGATCCGGGCCGCTCCGTCGGCCAACCGCCACACGCGGTGCCCCGTCAGGTCGGCGGCGTAGAGCACGCCCTCGCCGTCGACCGCGACCGCGCACGGTGCGCCCCAGTCGACCGCCGTGCCGCCGGCACTCCCGTCCGGTGGTCCCGCCAGTACCCGAAGTGTCCCGTCCGGGCCGAGCAGCAGTACCCGTCGGCCCTCCGGGTCGGCGATGTACAGCCGGCCGGCCCCGTCGACCGCCAGGCCGGCGGGCACGAACGCCTCGCCCGCGTCGGCCGCACCAGGGCCACCGGGCCGCCCGGATGCCGCGACGACCGTGCTGATGACACCCTCGCCGTCGATCCTGCGCACCCGGAGAGTGCCGGCTTCCCCGACGTACAGCCGGCCCGCCGCGTCGACGGCCACGGCGCACGGGGAGTCCAGCCGGGCGCGGTCGGCCGGCCCGCCGTCGCCGTCACCCTCGCCGTCACCGCGCGAGCCGTCTCCCACGACGGTGTCGATGCCACCCGAGGGGTCGATCCGGCGGATCCGGTGGTTCATCTCGTCGGCGACGAACACGCCTCCGTCCGGGGCGACAGCGAGCGCGGACGGGAAGCCGAGGCGGGCGCGTACCGCTTCGCCGCCGTCGCCGGCGAAACCCCGCAACCCGTCCCCGGCGACCGTCGTCAGGGTTCCGGCGCCGTCGATGCGGCGGATCCGGTGGTTCGCGTGGTCGGCGACGAAGACCGCCCCGCCTCCCACGGCCACGTCCGCGGGGAAGGCCAGCTGTCCCTCCCGCGCGGGCCCGCCGTCCCCGGAGAACCCGGCCGTGCCGTTGCCCGCCACGGTGCCCGGCAGTCCACCGCCGTCCGGTGAACCCGGCGGATGCCACTGCGCAGCGGCCGTGGCCGTCACGCCGCCACCGCCCGGTACGAGCGCGGACGGCCCTTGATGGCGCCCGCCACCTCACACGCCCACGGCCTCGTCTTCCGCATCTCCGTCTCCTTCCGCACCGTCGTTGGCATCTCCCCTGCATACCGGCCGCAGGGGCACAGCAGGGGCAACCACCACGCCCGCCACCCGCACGAGGGAGAAGCCGGGAGAGACGGACGGCGACGGGATCCGTACGGGAAGGGGCGGCAGCGGACGGCGGCTACAGCACCACGCGTACTGATGCTCCTATCCGCCCCTTTGCGCCGTTTCACGCCTCAACTGCACTCGAACAAGTGACGCAGAATCGATTCGGCATTCCAAACGGGGGAACGGCGGCATACCACCGGTGGGTGCTGGCTAACGATGGACCCGGATGAAAGTCCGGTGCGTGCCGCGAGGCCCATACGAACGCCCCGCTCGAAGCCACGGGCGGCGTCCAGCGTTCCGTCTTCCGGGCGCAGCCCTCATGACAACCGCGTCCGGTGAACCGCGCGGCGTACGGTGCCGCGCTCCGTCCGCCCCGCGGGCCCGGGCGACCCGCGGGCCCGGGCGACCCGCGCCAGAACGCCTCTCTTTACGTCGCACGTTTCGATCACAACGCCAGGAGGACTCGGAGATGAGCACCGACGTGCAGACCAAGAAGGAAGCCTACAAGCGGGGGGAGGAACAGGGGCGTGCCGATGCGCTCGCCGGGAAGCCCTACGCCGACCCGCCGCGCGACGGCTCGCGCGGGGAGCAGGACCAGTACGCGAACGGCTACGACTGGGGTTACGAACAGGGCCGGGCCCAGAAACTCGACCTCGTGGTGTGGCAGGAGGGCGGTGTCGAAGACGCTCCCGGTGGGCTCGGCACCACCATCAACATCTGCGTCCGCACGCCGAACTGGAGCGAGACGGTCGACGCCGGCGAACGCGAGCACGTCTTCACCGCCCCCACCGGATTCCGCTGGAACGGCACGGTGGGCGCCCAGTACAAGCGCGTCAATCAGACCACGGGCGGCAATCTGCCCCCCGTCCAGGCCACCGTCAGCGACGACGGGCGCACCCTGACCTTCACCTACCACGTGCACCTGAACACCGGCGACGAGGACAAGGACTGCATCGTCTACACCTGCGGCCTCGAAGCCATCGACGGAGCCCAGCCGGGCCGCCACACCGACGGCGTCGCCCAGATCGGCACCGCACCGCCGGCCAAGCTCAAGGCCGAGGTCATCGAGGACGAGGACTGAGAGAGCGGGAACCAGACACCATGACCACCGTCGTCACCTCCGGCGTCTTCTCCTCCACCAACCCCGCCATCTCACCGGTCAACGGCGTGGGCACCGACTACATCCAGTGGGGCAGCGCCGGCAGTCAGAGCGGGTACCAGTTCCGCGGTGCCGCCGCGGACGTCCAGCTCGACGGCACCGAGTTCGTCGTCGGCACCTTCATCCACCGCAACAAGCCCACCACCGTCAGCCCGAGTCAGTTCGACGTCCAGCTGACCATCAGCGTGATGTTCGAGGACGGCAGCACGACCGACCTCGACTTCAGCTTCCACCACAACGAGACACCCAACAACACCGGCACCAGCCCCGCGGACGACGACCTGGTCGACCTGCAGACCTTCGTCCACCCCCAGCCCGTCACGGTCGACGGCAAGCAGTACCGGGCGGTGCTGAGCGGGTTCAAGCGCAACGGCCAGATCGTCCAGCAGTTCCGCAGCCCGGAAGGCGGCATCAACTTCGCCGAGGTGGTCTGCATGTTCACGCTCGACGAGCCCGACGTGATCATCTCCGGCCTTCGCTATCAGGGCACGGCCACCGGCCAGCCGGACGAATACGTCGAGATCCTCAACAAGGGCGGCGGTCCCCAGGACCTGACCGGCTGGAAGGTGGAGGCCAAGCCCACCGGCCGCTCCTTCCCCTTCCCCCCGGGGACGGTCATCCAGCCCGGCCAGCGCTACCGCGTCTACACCAACGAGAACCACCCGGAGTACGGCGGCTTCTCCTTCAGCTCCTCCAACGAGGTCTGGCGCGACCAGGGCGGCATCGCCCGCCTGGTCGCGGGCGACGGCTTCGTCGTCGACCAGTCCCCTTACCTGGACAAGGGGTTCAACAAGACCGGCACTCCGTGAGCCCGACCCGTGGGCCCTTCGATGACAGGTGAGGGGAAGTACACACCTCACCTGTCATACGGAACCGACGTGCGCACTCGCGATGACGCTGCTCGTTCGACCTGCGCGTCAGGGAGCCCGGGCAGGGAGGGCCCCTGTCGTTATGCCGTCGGCCCACCCATCACAGCGCCGTGCCCACAGCGTGCCCTTGACGACGGACAACGCCGGTCAACAGCGGTGCGAGCGCGCTCCCGGGACCTCCCCTGAGCCCTGTATACGCGGGTCAGGAGCCATGTCACCACCCAAGCGCCACCTAGCCACCCAGTGACCGGAGGCGGGACCGGAGGCAGTCCAAACTCCCTCGCAACCGAACGAAGGAACTGCTTGCGCGGCCTTCCCGTGATCATTTCGGGCCGCCCCATCGACACTGGACCGAGACCTACGCCTACTGGAACGCGTCCGCGAACTCACGGCGGGCCCCGCCCACCGCTGCACGCCGCGGACCGCGGTCATCGGCGCGCGGCTGCCGGACCGGCCGGCCGAGGTCCTGTGACCCTCACCAACGCCCTCCCAGTGCCGTCTCCAGAAGGGCGGGTACGGCGCTCACCGCCGTGACCAAGGCGTCCCGGCGGCCGTCCACGAGGTCCATGACATACAGGTCCTCGAAGCGCAGCGGTATCCCCTCCGCGTCCAGCGGGAGCGCCGAGAGATCGAGTGCGCCGAGTGAGTCCAGGTCCGTCCGGCCCACCTTGATCAGCGCCTCCTTGCGGACCCACTGGCGGAGGAAAGCATGGTCCGGGTCCGGATGCGCGGTCACGAGGTCCAGCTCGGCGGCGGTGAGCACGCGGCGCATGACGTCGGTGCCGCGGCCTCGCCCACGCCGCTCCACGTCGATGCCCACCGGGACGTGACCGGCGGCGGCGGCCACCACACCGTCGGCGTGCGAGAGGGTCAGGTGCACGTCCGGCCGGTCGGTGAGGTGCGGCCGGCCGTGGCCGGTCCCGCGGCACGTGGGGCAGTACTGCGCGAAGGCCACCTCGGCCGGGGCGACACCGAGCAACCGCGCCGCGCAGAGCCGGACCAGGACGTGCGCGGCGACGAAGTCCCGGCGCCCTCCTTCCCGGTGGAAGAGCGCGACCCGTCTCCGTTCTCCCTCGTTCAGCAGGTGCTGTCCCGCCAGGGGGTGCCGCAGTACCTCGTCGGTGCCTGCCACCACACCCCATGGACCGGCTGACATCACTCCCCGTCCCTTCTGCGCTCCGCGCCGGTGCCCGTAGCCGGGTGCAGCTCGGTGGCGGTGGCGATCCTTCTCCCGTCGCGGACGAACGTCGCCACCGCCACCGAGCGGTCCAGCCCCTCGGCCGCCGTGATCGCGGCCGCGGATTCGGCTGCCAGGTGCTCGACCCGGTGGGGGTCCAGTGACACGCCGAGCGGAACCGCGGCGACCAGGCCGTTGGCCAGGAGGACCCGGCGCACCACGTCGGCGGCGAACTCGCCGTCGAGCAGCGCGGAATGCGCGGAGTCCGGCCAGTCGGCCGGGTCGGCGCAGGCCAGCACGAGCAGCGGAACCCCGGCCGGGGCCAGCCCGGCGGTGCCGAGCAGCCTGCGCACCGCCTCGCCGGCCAGGGCGACCGGGTCGGCGTCCGGCGCGGCGGTCACCGTGACCGTCGCGCCGTTCCGTACGCCGGTCACCATTCCAGGCGCAGCTCGGCGAACCCGCGCAGCATCGGGTTCATCACCCGCCGCGGATCGGCGTCCGCCGCCCTCAGGCCGGGGAACCGGTTCAGCAGCAGGCCGAGAGCCACCTCGGTCTCCATCTCGGCCAGCACCGCGCCGAGGCAGACGTGCGGGCCGTAACCGAGCGCCACATGACCGATCGGGTTGCGGGTGATGTCGAACCGGTCGGGGTCGGCGAAGACGTCGGGGTCGCGATTGGCGGAGCCCAGGATCGTCACCACGCCGTCGTGCGCCTTGATCTCCGCGCCCAGGTAGGTGAAGTCCTCGCGGGCCACCCTGCGGATGAACTGCAGGGGGCTCTCGAAGCGCATCATCTCCCGGATGGCACTGGTCATGAGGCTCGGGTCGGCCTTCAGCTTCTCGAGCTGGGCGGGGTGGTTCAACAGGGTCCACAGCCCGTTGGCGACCAGGTTCCTGGTGGTCTCGTGGCCGGCCACGATCAGCTGGGCGCAATTGGCCAGTACCTGCTCGTCCGTCAGCTGCTCGCCGTCGTCCCGGACGCCGACCAGCAGACTGATCACGTCGTCACCGGGGTCGGCCCGCCGTTGCGGCAGCAGCGCGCGGAAGAACTCGTTCATCGACAGCAGCCCGTGCTGGGCGGCCCGCGCCACCTCCAGGGTCGGCCGCAACGAGCCCGCGAACTGCACGATGTCGTCCGACCAGGAGATGAACGCGCTCAGGTCGGCCGCCGGCACTCCGAACATGGTGGCGATCACGGCGGCCGGGAACGGCTGGGCGAAGTCGGTCATGAAGTCCCCCGACCGCCGCTTGGCCATCTCGTCGATCAGGCCGGCGGCGATCTCGGTGACCTTCGGGCGCAGCGAGGCCACCAGCCGCCGGGTGAAGCCCTTGTTCATCAGCCGGCGCAGCTGCCGGTGGGCCGGCGGGTCCTGGAGCACCACCCAGCCGCTCACCGAGTCGTTGAAGGGCTGGAACTCGGCCCGGTGTTCCGGCGGGAACTGGTTGATGAAACCGGGCGCCTTCAGCGCGGCGGAGAACCTGTCGTCCCGCAGTACGTCGATCACGTCGGCGTAGCGCGGTACGAACCAGGTCCGCCCGGCGTTCGCGTCGGAGAGGTGGAGGGGCGCCGACTCCCGCATCCCGGCGTAGACCGGGTACGGGTCGCGCATGAAGTCCTCGGTGATCTGCATTCCTCTTGCCCTTCGTCACTTCTCGCATCGCCGCAGGCCGATGGCGCCCCAGCTGAACGGACCGGTGGACAGCACCAGCACCCGGTCACCGGGGGCGACGTCCGCCGAGCCGGTGAGGGCGGCCAGATTGATCAGGCCGTCCGCGGTGAACACATGGCCGTGCCGGGACGCCGTGCCGCGGAACGCGCGCTCGTGCGCGACCCCCGCCAGGTCGGCGAAGTCGCTGACGTTCGACGCGCTGTAGTTGTTGGCGACCAGCCACTGATAGGAGTCCGGCCCGGTGCCCGCCTCCTGGTGGAGCGCGGTGAGCGCGGCCCGCACCCCCGTCATGAACTCCAGGTACTCGCGCAGGCCCGAGCCCCGTCCGGCCGCGGACATCGCCGGGCCGGCGCGGTGCCCGATGCCCTCCACCGTGAACGCTCCGCGGCGCACCGTGGACAGCAGGCACGCGGCCGCCCCGTCGCCGTTGACGGTCACCGCGTTGGGCATCGCCCGGTACTCCCCGGGCCGTCCCGGCACCGCGTCGGCCACCACCACCAGGACGGTCCGCATCCCCGTGGACATCAGCAGCGCTCGGGCCAGGCGGAGGGCCCCGGCCAGGTTTCCCGACTCGCCCAGCCACACGCCGTACAGCCGGGCCGCGGCCAGCCCGAGCCGGTCGAGCATGCCGCGCACGCCCGGGTGGCCGGCCGGTTCGCCGCGGTGGCTGCAGGTGCCGTACACCACCGCGTCGATGTCACCGCCGGTGAGGCCGTGGCGGAGCAGCAGGCCGGTCACCGCGTCCGCGGCCAGCTCGGACGGCGGCCGGTCGGCGACCGAGCAGGTGGCGAACCCGTAGCCGCGCAGCCGTTCGGCCAGCGCGGCCGGGCCGGCCACCTGCTCCACGGGCACCAGCTCACCGACCGCGTAGGCGGGCTCGGACAGGGTGACGGTGGTCATGGCGCGGCACAGGTGTAGTGCGCCAGTACCTTGCTGATCAGTCCCTCGTCGGTGACGAACAGTACTTCGGCCACCATGCGGCCGCCGACGCTGCGCATGTAGATGGTGACGCTGTCCACGCAGCGCAGCACATCGACGATCTCGAACCGCAGGCCGGGATTCCTGGCCAGCGCCGTGCCGAAGTACTCGCGCAGGCCCTCCCGGCCGCGCACCACGTCACTGCCGACCACCTGTCCGGCGAACGGGGAGACCAGCTCGACGTCCTCGGTGTACAGCTGGAGGATCTCCTCCAGGTCGTGCTTGTTCCACACCTCGACGTGGTGCTCGACGAAGGCCACCGCCTCCCGCTCGGTCCACGGCATCGTCATGTTTCTCCTGTCTCCGTCACAGCCTGCGCAGGACGGTCGAGCTGAACAGATGGTTGGCGCCGATGCCCAGGGCGAGGGCGCGTTCGCCCGCGGTGATCTCTCCGCTCTCGGCCAGGGCCGCCAGCGTGATCAGCTGGTCGTAGGCGAAGCAGTGCCCGAAGCGGGCGATCGTCCCGGTGGGCACCCGGGTGAACGGGATGCCGGCGACGGCCGCGTAGTTGCGCAGTACCGGCAGGGCGAGGTTGGCCAGCACCAGGTGGCCGAAGTCCGCGGGCCGCAGCCCGGTACGGGTGTAGGTGTCGGTGCACAGCCGTTCCAGGCGGGCCGCGAACAGGTCCATGAACCGGAGCGTGTGCCGGACGGGGTCGAGCGCGGACAGTTCGGGCTCGACCAGGTGACCGACGTACTCGACCGCGTATCCGTCCTCCGCGTCGGTGCTCACCACACAGCTGAGCACGGTGTCGCTGAACACGGAGGCGGCGGCGGGCAGCAGCCGGCCGGCCCGGCTCTCGTCCAGGGCGTCCGCGCCGAGCAGCAGTACGGTGCCCAGGCCCTGGCTGCGGACCAGTGCCTCGGCGATCATCAGGGCGTAGGAGAAGTTGCTGCACTGGGCCTGGAACAGGCCGACCGGCAGCGCCTTGGCCATGCCCAGGTCCCGGCACAGACCGATCAGGTCGTCGTGGTCGTCGTAGCTGGAGAACGTGGAGGAGAAGAACAGCACGGCGTCCACGGCGGCCGGTTCGGCGCCGGCGGCCCGGAGCGAATCGGAGGCGCAGGCGGCGAAGTGTTCCCGGACGGGTCCGTCCAGGACCGAGTACCGGGTCAGTCCGCCCCGGCTGAGCGTGGCGAGGTCCGCGAGGCCGGCCAGTCCGCGCTCCGCGAGGTCGGCGAGGTCCCGCCACTGCCCGTGCCGGTAGCTGACCCCGCTCAGCACGACGGGAGCCGGGCTCATCCGACCCGCTCCCCGGCCAGCAGCGCGGCGCGGTCGATCTTGCCGTTCACCGTGGTCGGCAGGTCCGCCAGGATCCTGAACCGGGCGGGCATCATGTACCGCGGGAGCGTCCCCGCGCAGTGCCGGCGCAGCTCGGCCTCCAGCGGGCCGGTGCCGGTGTCCGGGCCGGGCGCGGGCACGACGAACACGACCAGCCGCGGCTGGTCCCCGGAAGCGTCGAGCACGGTCGCCGCGGCTGTCACCGCGGGGTGGGACCGCACGTGCAGGTCGATCTCCTCCAGCTCGATGCGGTGGCCGAGCAGTTTGACCTGGGTGTCCGCTCGGGAGTGGAAGTAGTGCTGCCCGGCCTCGTCGGTGTAGCCGAGGTCGCGGGACCGGAACGCGCGCACGCCCGGCCCGGACAGCGGGCTGGGCACCAGCGCGGCGGCGGTGGCCGCCGTGTCCTGCCAGTAGCCGTCGAACAGCGCGTCCCCCTCGACGTAGATCTCGCCGACCCGGCCGGGCTCGTCGGTCACCCGGCCCTCGGTGTCCACCAGGTACATGCGCATCCCGTCGATGGCCCGGGTGCCGAACGGCACTCGTCCGTGCCGGTCGGCGAGTTCGTCGCCGAGCACGTTGTAGGCGCACGCGATCGACTCGGAGTGGCCGAATCCGTTGACGAGCCGCAGTCCCGGTCTGGCCGTGCGCAGCGCGCGCAGCCCCTCGGCCGGGAATCCCTCGCCGGCGTACAGCACGGTGTCCAGCGGGGTGTCCGCCAGCTCGGCCAGGTGCGCGTCGGCGAGGAGGGCGCGCCAGATGGCGGGGACTCCGTTCATCTGCGTCACCCGGTGGCGGCCGAGGGCCCGGACGAAGCCGGCCGGCTGCTGGGCCAGCAGGCTGGACAGCTGCACCAGGGTGCCGCCCGCGCCGAGCGCCAGGCCGAGGTCGAGCAGGGAGAAGTCGAACTGCAGCGGCGCCATGCTGCCCAGCCGGACGCCCGGTGCGACGCCGAACCCGCGGAACCCCTGCCAGAACGACACCACGGCCCGGTGCGACATCATGATGCCCTTGGGCGTCCCGGTGGAGCCGGAGGTGAACACGATGTACGCGAGGTCGCCTTCCGCCGGTGGCCGCGGCTCGGTGCGGGTCCGGATGCGGCCGGTCAGGCGCAGGCGGCCGTCGTCGCCGAGGGAGCCGGTGACGGGGCAGGGGCTGCCCTCGGGACCGGTCGCGCTGATGTGGGCGGCCGCGCCGACCCGGCGCAGCAGCTGCGCCTTGCGTGCCGCGGGCAGCTCGGGGCTCAGGTTCACGAAGACCACCGCCCGGCAGGCGGCGGCCGTCATCAGCGCGACGGCCTCCGGCCGCGGTGACAGCTCCACCACCATCACCTCGCCGGCCCTGAGGCCGTGCTCGTCCAGCGCGGTGGCGTACTCCTCGGTCAGCCGGGCCAGGTCGGCGTAGCTCAGGGTGAGCCGGGCCGAGCTGACCGCGGGCGCCTGCGCCCGCTCGGCGGCGCGGCCGAGCAGGTAGGTGTGGAACAGCCGTGGCTGACTGGCGTCCGGCATCGTCACCGCCGGCCGGTCAGGGCGTTGCCGGCCGCCGTCGCCGCCTGCTTCCTGGCCACTTCGGCGAGGAACTCGGTGACCTGGCCAGCGTCGCTGGTGAAGCCGTCCAGCGGCCCGGCGGGCGAGCGCAGGTCCACCCGCACGGAGTTCGCCCGCACCAGTGTGGCCAGCACGACGTTGCGGGACGCGGCCTCCCGCACCAGGCCGGTCAGATCGGCCAGGGGGGCCTCGGTCTCCGCCCGCACCGCGAACCGGAGGTTGTGGAACCGGGCCGGGATGTCCGCGGACACGTTGAGCATGCCGCGGATGTCCAGCCGCCCGGACGACTCCACCTCGACGCCGTCGAGGGGGATGCCGCGCCGGGCGGCCAGGGCGCGCACCTGGTGTGTGAGGTCGGCGGAGACCGCGGCCAACAGCAGCTCCTGCGGGTTGGGACCGCGGTCGAGGCCGAGCATCTGCTTGGACTGGTCCACCACCAGCGCGGGCCGTTCACGGCGTAGTTCCCCGCCGGGGGCGAAGGTGGTCGTGGCCGTGGCCTGGACGCCGTACTCCCAGGTCAGCTCGGCGGTCAGCTCGAGCCGGGTGCCGTTCGCGCCGGCCGGTGCGGGGTCGGCCCGGTCGAGCTCAGCCGCGTCCGGCGTGCCGTCGGGGCGCACCGCCACCGCGGCCAGCCGGTAGCTGCCCTCGTCCAGGAACGCCCTGTGATTGGGGCTGAAGCAGGTGACGAACCGGCTGACCTCACGCACGCTGTCCGCCGAGCCGTCGCAGTCGGCCTCGACGAGGTAGCGCAGGTCGTGCAGGGCGGTCTCACCGCCGGTCCACCGGCCGTGCGCGTCCACCTCCACCGCCGCGGTCACCGTCACCCGCAGCGAGGTGATCGTGACTCCGCGGGCGGAGTAGCCGTGCACATGCGTGATCAGCACACAGGCGCCGAGTGCCGCCACCGCCGCCTCGTAGGAGGACAGACCGCCGAGTCGACGGGCGCTGTCCTGCGTGAAGGGGATCCGGAAGGAGCGGGCCATCCGCTGGGTGCCGTGGTGGGCGGTCCGGATGCTCACCTCCGCTCCGGAGAGTCCCGGCACGGCCGAGGCGTGGAAGTCGATCACGGCCTCGGCCGGCTTGTCGCCGATCTCGTGCACCAACTCGGAAGCGCCGCTGATGTCAAGCCCGTTGCGCATAGGTGGTCCGCCTTCAGATTCCGTTGAGGGCCTGGTCGATGTCCGCGATCAGGTCGGCGGCGTCCTCCACCCCGGCCGACAGGCGCACCAGTCCCGGTTCTATGCCGATGTCCCGGCGCTGTGCTTCGGTGAGGAAGCTGTGCGAGGTGTTGAACGGCAGGCTGACCAGCGACTCCACTCCGCCGAGGCTGGTGGCCACCTGGGGGATGGTGAGCCGTTCGAGCAGCTTCAGCGCCGCCTCGTCGCCGCCGGTCACCTCGAAGCTGACCATGCCGCCGAAGCCGTCGCGGCAGATCTCCCGGATCGCCGGGTACGCGTAGTCGGGCAGCGAGGGGTGGTGCACCCGGCGCACCTTCGGGTGTCCGGCGAGGAACCCGGCCAGCTCGGTCGCGTTCGCCACGTGTGCGCGCATCCGCAACGCGAGGGTCTTCAGCCCGCGTTCCAGGAGGAAGCAGGGGAAGGCGTCGATCGATCCGCCGAACTTCAGCATCTGCTTCCACAGCCGGTCCATGTACTTGCGGGAGCCGACCGCGATGCCCGCCGTGAGGTCGCTGTGGCCGCCCAGGTACTTGGTCGCGCTGTGGATCACCACGTGCGCGCCCAGTTCCAGCGGGCGCAGACAGTAGGGGCTGAGGAAAGTGTTGTCCACCACCAGAAGCAGGTGGTTGCGCTCGGCGTACTCGCCCAGCTCGGCCAGCGGTACCGCCTTCAGCAGCGGGTTGGTCAGTGTCTCGAAGTACAGCACCTGCGTCTCCGGCCGGACGGCCGAGACAATCGCTTCCATGCTGGTCGCGTCGGTGAACGTCACCTCGCGGCCGAGTTGGTACATGTCCTCGCGCAGGAGGTTGTAGCTGCCGCCGTAGATGTCCCGGGAGGTGACGATGTGCCCGCCGCGGTTGGTCAGGGCGAGCAGCGTCGTGGTGATCGCCGCCATGCCGGAGGCGAACACCACCCCGCTCTCCGCGTTCTCCAGTGCGGCGACCTTCTCCTGCACCACCCACTGGTTGGGGCTGCCGTAGCGGCCGTAGATCGGCACGTCCCGGATGTGTCCCTGGTCGAACGCCCCGTAGGTGTGCTCGTTGAACTCGTAGGTGCTGCTGGCGAAGACGGGTGTGCCGACCGCACCGGTCACCGGGTCGATGTAGGTGCCGCTGTGGACGCTCTGGGTGCTGGGGCCGACCACATCGTCGAACACGCGCTGCTGGGGCAGTCGCGGCCCCGGAACCCGGCCTCGTCCGAGGCTGTTCGACCAGGGCCGGTCCTCCCCCGGTCCCGCGGTGTCACCGATCGCTTTGGCCATGTCTGAGCCCCTTTCTCGTCGTCGGCGGTGCCGCCGGTGCGGTCGCCGGTCCGGTCGCCGGTCTCACCGTCGAAGCCCGTGTCAGGAGGCTTGTGACGATGTCCTCGGCGTCCTGGCCGTGGAACACGTTGATGCCGACGCGCCGCTCGCTGCCGGCGTCGCGCCGGGCGAACCCGATGCCCAGCCCGTACACCCCCGCGAGCGGGCCCTTCGGCCCGAGCACCCGGCACGCCTCGCCCACGGTGATGCAGCCGTGCTCGCGTTCCAGCGGGACGGGTGTGCCGTCGGCCTCGACCATCTCGGGCGCGGTGCCGCGGTAGCCGCTGGAGTGCACGACCACCGCGGCCCCGGCGATCGCCCGGCGTGCCTCGGCCGTGCCGGCCGGGCACAGCCGGACGCGTGCCTCCGCGCGGGCCAGGACCGCCAGGCACAGCTGCCGGGCGGCACCGCGCAGGCCGCTGAACCGGTTCACGGCGCCGGTCTCCCGGCAGACCACCGGGCGCTTCATCGGCGGTGTCCCGGCGAGCGGCCCCGCGGCGGCGAGTTCGGCGACGCCCGGGAAGCTCAGCGCGATCTCCCGGTGCACCACGGTGATCTGGCCCGGCCGCACCGCGCCGCCGTACCTGGCGAGCATCAGGCCGACCGCGGCGAACCCGCTGTGCGAGCCGCCGACGACCACCACGGGGCGCCCCGCCCGGACCGCGTGCCCGACCTGGTCGAGGTCTCCTGCCAGCAGGCGTGCGGACGGCACCAGCCGGTCGCCGGGCACGCCGTGCCGTGCGGTGTCCTCGGTGGCGCCGGTGGCCAGCACGACGGCGTGGCTGCGCAGCACCGGCCGGCCGGCGGTGCACAGGCTGGTGAAGGTGCCGTCGGCGTTGCGCCGGACCCGGCGCACCTCGCGTCCGTAGCTGATCCCGCCCGCGGTGCCGTCCAGCCAGCCGGTGATCTCGTCCGCCAGGTCGGCCAGATACTCGCCGACGTGCTGGAGGGGCACCTGGCGTTCGCCCTGCTCCACCAGCTTGCGTCCGGCCGGGCGGTCGAGCACCTCGCCGAACCGGCCCGCGGGGTCCACCCCCGCGACGAAGTCGCGCGCCGGGGAGTTCGACTCGATCAGGAAGGGGAAACGGCTGGTGCGCAGCACGCCGGGGCCGAAGGCACGGTCGACGAACGTCATCCCGTGCGTGGCGAGGCTGCTCAGCTCGCCCATCCGGTCGGCGGCCAGGGGCAGTCCGAGCGTGGCCGGCCCGAAGCCGATCACCTGCACGAGGGGGGTCATCGGCGGTCCTCCCGGCGGATCAGCCCGGCCACCTCGGCCGCCCGGGCCGGCTCCACCACGCTGAAGTGGTCACCGGCGATGGTGTGCCACCGTGCTCCGGGCAGCGTGGCGGGGTCCACGGCCGAGCGGAGCGGGACGAGGTGGTCCGGTCGGCCGGCGCGGAAGCCGTCCTCGGCCGTGACGACGGTGACCGCCGGCTTCGCGTCCGGGACGAACCGGTAGGCGCACAGCGCGGTGGCGTTGGTCCGGTACCGGTCGAACAGCCCGGCCATGGCCGGGTCGGAGAGGTCGGTACCGGCCGGGTCGCCCCGCCGCCCGCCGGACAGGTCACGGGTGAAGGCGCGCCGCAGTTCCGCTTCCGCGACCGCCCTGCCGGGCCGGCGCGGCAGCCACGGGTCGAGCATCACCACGGACCAGGCGCCGTCGGCGAGCCGGGCCATCTCATAGGCGACCGCCGCTCCGTACGACCAGCCGACCAGCCGCACCCGGGCGCCGGGGAAGGCCGCGCCGACCCGGGCGTGGTAGCGCCTGGCCATGCCCGGTACGGTCGGCTCACCGGTGGGTCCGGTGTCGGCGGCGATCCCGTACACCGCGTGGTCGGTGGCCAGTTCGCGCACCAGCGGCCGGTAGCACAGCACGTCACCGCCGACCGGGTGGATGAGCACCAAGGGCTCCCCGCTGCCGTCCAGGTACGTGACCGCCGTCGGCACGGTGGGCCGGGCCAGCACGGCGGCGAGGTCCCGGACGGTGCGGTGCCGGTGGAGGGTGACCAGCGGCAGCCGGACACCGAACTCCCGTTCAATGCTGTTCAACAGCACCGCGGCCGTCACCGAGTGGCCTCCGCGGGCGAAGAAGTCGTCGGTCACCCCGCTCGCCGGGACGAGTGCGCGCCACAGCTCGAGGAGCGTCTCCTCGACCCGGCCGGCGGGCGCCACGGCGGTGGCCGTGGGCTCCGGCCGGTACGCGGCCAGCCGCGCTCGGTCGACCTTCCCGTTGGCGGTCAGCGGGAGGCGTTCGTGCACCACCAGCGAGACGGGCACCAGGTAGTCGGGCAGCCGGGTGCGCAGGGCGGCCAGCAGGCCGTCTGGGTGCCGGGCGCCGGGCCCGTCGAGGACCACGTGTCCGACGAGACCGCTGCCCCGGTCGTCCCGGCGCACGACGGCGGCGGCGGCCCGCACCCCGTCCTCGTCGAGCAGGGCGCGCTCCACCTCGCCCAGCTCGACCCGCATGCCGTTCACCTTCACCTGGCCGTCGCGCCGGCCGAGGAACTCCAGCGTGCCGTCCGGCCAGTAGCGGGCCCGGTCGCCGGTCCGGTAGAGCCGGGTGCCGTCCTGCGGATGCGTGAGGAACGCCTGCCGCGTCAGCTCCGGGTCGTTGAGATACCCGTCGGCCAGACCGCGGCCGGTGATGTAGAGGTCACCGGGCACCCAGTCCGGACGGTCTGCCAGAGATCCGTCCAGCACCCGGAACCCCTGGTTGGCCAGCGGATGTCCGTACGGGACGCTGGTCCACCCGGTCGGCACCGGACGCGGCACCGGGTACCAGTTGGACCAGATCGACGCCTCGGTCGCGCCGCCGAGGCTGACCAGGCGGGCCTGGGGCAGGCTCGCGGCGAGCCGGTCCCCGAGGGTGACCGGCACCCAGTCACCGCTGACCATGGCCAGCCGCAGCGCCGGCAGGTCCGGGCGGGCCGCCGCCTCCCGGTAGTCCAGCAGCATGCCGAGGTGGGCGGGGACGCTGTTCCACACGGTGACCCGCGCGGTGGCGCACAGCTCGTGCAGGGCGGCGGCGTCACCGGCCGCGCCGCCCTCCGGCACGACCACCGTGCCTCCTGCGGCCAGCGTGCCGAAGACGTCGAACACCGACAGGTCGAACGTGGCCTCGGCCAGCGCGAGCACCCGGTCGTCCGGGCCGATGCCGAACCGGGCCAGCAGGTCGGTGAGGGTGTTCGCGGCGCTCCGGTGCCGGATCATCACGCCCTTCGGCTCCCCGGTGGTGCCCGAGGTGAAGATCACGTAGGCGAGCGACTCCGGGGAGACCGCGGGAAGCGGCGTGCCCGGATCCGCCGGGGCGGCACGTCCCGCGAGCACGGAGCCGAGGTCGAGACGGTGCAGGCCCTCCTCCCCGGGGCGGCCGGCCGCGTCGTCGGTGACCAGCCGGCGCGGCCGGGCCCTGTTCACCACCTGCCGGACCCGGGCGGCCGGCCACCGCGGGGCGAGCGGCACGTATGCCGCGCCGGCGGCCAGCACTCCGAGCATCGCGGCCACCTGCCGCCAGCCCCGCTCCACCCGTACCGGCACCAGGTCACCCGGGACGCAGCCCGCCGCGAGCAGCGCCCGCGCCACGCGTGTCGCGGCGGCGGCCAGCTCTCCGTAGCTGACCGTCCGGTCGGGGGCGACGACCGCGGGCGCGTCCGGGGTGCGCCGCGCCGCGAGGAACACCGGCTCGTGCAGGGTGGCCGGGGGCACCGGTACGGCCGTGTCGTTCACCCGGGCCCGCACCGCGAGCTGCGCGGCCGGGGCGCTGACCGGACGGGTGTGCTGCCACGCCCCGGGCTCATCGCACAGGGTGCGCAGCAGCTCGCGGTAGCCGGCGAACATGGCGTCGACCAGACCGGGCGGGTACGCCTCGTCGACCGTGTCCCAGTTGGCGACCAGGCGGTTGTCGCTGTCGAAGACCTGGTGGTCGAGGCTGACCTGCGGGGTGTGCACGGCTCCGGCGATCCGCCGCCAGCCCAGCCGTTCCAGGAAGATGCCCTCCTTGGAGTCGCCGCCGATCACACTGGCGAACACCACCGGCATCGCCGGGGACCGGCCGGCGGCGCGCCGGCTGTTGAGCGCACGGATGCCGTCCACCCCGCTGTACGCGCCGTGCGCCAGGTCGGCGGCCAGTTGCGCGCCGAGCGACCTGGCCCGGTCGGCGAAGGTGCCGTGCCCGGCCCGGCACTCCAGCAGCAGGGTGTCACTGAAGTTGCCGAGGACACGCGGCACGTCCGGGTGCAGCGGCTGCCGCTCCCCGTACATCACGTTGAGCGTGAAGTCGGGTGACGCGCTGTACTGCCGCAGGATCTCGCAGAACGCCGCGCACAGCGCGACCGTCACGGTGACCCCGTGCTCGGCGGCCCTGGCCTTGAACGCCTGCCACCGGTGGGGCGGGAGCACCACGGTGCGGCGGGTCATCCCGGCCGTCACCGGCTCGCCCCTGCCGCGGGGCAGTTCCGGGGCGGGCGGCAGGCCGGGCAGCCGGCGGAGCCAGTACCGCGTGCTGTCCGCGTCGGCGCCGGAGGCCCGCCGCGCGGCGAGCGCCAGCCGGTAGTCACGGTAGGTGCAGCCCGGTTCCGGGAGCCGCCGGCCGGCCAGCAGGGCGCGCAGCTCGTCGGCGAAGAGGTCGCCGGACGCCCCGTCGAACGCCAGCAGCCGTCCGACGACCTGGACGCGGTGGCAGTCCGCCAGCCGGAACACCCGGAACCACAGCACCGTGCCGGACCCGGCCCCGGGAACCTGTGCGGCCAGCTCGGCGTAGCTCTCCCGCAGTACCGCCTCGGCCTCCTCCTCGGCCGTGCCCCGCAGGTCGCGGTAGTGCAGGGGCGGCTGCTGCGGGGGCGGCAGCACCCGCTGGGTGCCGTCCGCGTGGAACGCGGCGCGCAGCATCCCGTGCCGGCGCACCAGGGCGAGGACCGCCGCGGTGAACCGCGGCAGGTCGAACTCGGCGACCCGGTAGTCCTCGACGAACACGGCCGGCCCGCCCAGGTCGAACCCGCCGGTCTCGCCGAGCAGGTACGCCTGCTGGAGCGGGGACATCGGGAACGCCTCGGCCGGCTCCGGCACGGGCAGGGTGGCGGCGTCCGGGCGGTCCGCCGCGGGACGGGGTCCGCCGGCCCGGGCCTGTTCCAGCCAGGCCGCCACCGCGGCGAAGGTCTGGTGTTCCAGGACCAGGGTGCGCGGCACCTCGATCCCCAGCGCGTCGCCGAGCCGGGCGGCCAGTGACAGGGCGAGCAGCGAGTACCCGCCGAGTTCGACGAAGGTGGCCTGCTCGGACCAGTCGCCGGCGAGACCGAGCGCGTCGCACCACAGCGCGCGCGCCTGCTCCCTGACGCTCTCGGGCCGGGACATCGGCGTCCGGCTCATCGCGCACCGCCTTCCCGCACGGACCCGGCCGCGCGGGCCGGCTCGCCGAGCGTCATCGGCAGCGCGGCGGGGCGGCGAAAGGTCCATCCACCGATCTCCGGCACCGGGCCGGCGACCGCGGCATCGGGGAAGCGGCGCAGGAACGCGGCGAAGAACCGGGTCGCCACCTCGATCGCCATGTGCGTGCCGAGGCAGGAGTGCGGCCCGTGACCGAAGCCGAGACTCGCGCGCTCCTCCCGGTCCGGCCGGAAGCTCTCCGGGTCCGCGAAGACGCTCTCGTCCCGGTTGCCACTGCCGAGCAGCAGCTTCAGCGGCCGGCCCGCGCCCACCGGCACGCCCCCCAGCCGGGTGTCGGCCCGGGCGAAGCGCACGGTGTCCATCTGGGGCGGCTGCCAGCGGATCACCTCGCGCACGACCCGGCCGAGCACGGCGTCGTCGGCCCGCCCGCGCGCGGCCCACCGAGGGAACCGGCAGAGCGTGACCATGGTGTTGGCGAGCAGCCCGGCCGAGGTCTCCACGCCGGCGGCGAGCACGAGCAGCACCATGCCGACCGCCTCCTCCAGGTCCAGCTCACCGGCGCGCACGAAGGCGCCGAGCCGGCCGGTCACCGTGTGGTCCGCGGACTCGGGATCGCGCAGCAGGCGCCGTGCCAGTGCGCACACCTCGTGGCGGAGCCGGGTGGCGACGGCGAAGTCCTTGCTGCTGCCGTCGAGGTGTTCGAGCAGGTAGCGGAGGTGGCTGAACACCCAGTCCCGCTCCTCGGGCGGGATGCCGAGGAACGCGGCGGTCACGGACGCCGGCAGTTCCCGGGCCACCGCGGTCACGAAGTCGAACTCGGCCAGGCCGGCCAGCCGGTCCAGGACCTCGGCGACACACCGGTCCACCGGCCCGGTGAAGGGCACGTTGTCGGGCCGCCCGACGAGCAGACTGCCGAGGCTCCGGCGCAGCCGGGTGTGCCGGGGCCCGTCGAAGTCGAGCAACGTGGGGCCGAACACCTGCCGCGACACCCGGAACGGATAGTCGACGGTGAAGTCCGGGCCGGTCAGGCAGGTCTTGATGTCGGCGTGCCGGAACACGCAGAACATCCGCACCGACGGCACCCACAGCACGGGGTGCTCCCGGCGGTACCGGGCGAAGACCTGCCAGAGTTCGTCGCCGAGCTCCGGCGACAGGAAGTCCACGTGTCTCATCGCGTGTCAGTTCTGCCCGTCCGCGCCGCCCGGCCGCGCGGGGCCGACGAAGGTGCCGTAGATCAGGTCGGTCGTCGCGAAGGTCTCGATGGTCGCCTGTTCCAGGTCGATCGGCCGTCCGGCCAGGCTCTCGATCAGCGCGATCAGCTTGATCACCGAGAACGAGTCGAGCACGCCGATGTCGAAGAGATTGTCGTCACCGCCCACTCCGGACATGGTCCGGCCGTCGCCGAGTGCGCTGACGAACGCGGCGAACTCGGCGTCGAACTCGCTCCGGCTCACCGTGGGGTTCCCGTCCGGCATGTCAGATTCCGCCTTCGTGTCGTTCCGTGCCGGGCGCGGCCGGGCCGATGCCGCCGGCCAGCGCGTGCATGCCCCCGTCGGCGTGCACCACTTGGCCGGTGGTCCACCTGGCCAGGTCGGACAGCAGAAACAGCACCGCACCGACGATGCGGCCCGGGTCGGTCCGGTCCCAGCCGAGCGGCGCCCACCGTTCGTAGTGGTCGGCGATGTCGTCGAAGGTGCTCACCCCGCGTCCGGACACCGACTCGACCGGACCGGCCGCGACCAGGTTGACCCGGATCGCGGACGGCCCGAGGTAACACGCGAGGTAGCGGGCCACGGCCTCCAGCGCCGTCTTGTACACGCCCATCCAGTCGTAGCCCGGCAGCGCCCGCGCCGAGTCGACCGTCATGCCGACCACGGAAGCGCCGTGTCCGCAGCGCGTGAGCAGCGGGGCGAGGGCGGCGGACAGCTGCTGCAACGAGTACGCCGAGGTACGGAACCCGGTCAGGGCACTCTCGGGCGGTGTGGTCAGGAACGCCCCGCCCAGTGCGTCCGGCGGCGCGGACGCGATGCTGTGCAGCACCCCGTCCAGCCGGCCCCACCGGCGGTCGAGCTCACCGACCAGTGCCTCGAAACCCTCGTCCGCGGTGACGTCGAGTTCCAGCACGTCCGGCCGGACCGGCAGCAGGTCGGCGGCCTTGCGGGTGATCCGCGCCGCCCTGCCGAACGAGGTCAGGACGACCTGTGCCCCCTCCTTCTGCAACGCGGCGGCCACGTGCCACGCGATGGACTCGTCGTTGAGGACGCCGGTGACGAGGTACCTGCGGCCGGCGAAGGTCGTCATCAACGGCTGGAGGCGCCGGCCACGACGCGGTCCACCAGCTCGCCGATGCTGACACCGGCCAGTTCGGCGCGCCGGATGTCCACTCCGTACTCCCGCTTGATCGTGCTCATCAGGTCGGCGACGTCGAGCGAGTCGATCTCCATCGTGTCGAACTTGGTCTCCGGGGAGATGGTCTCCTCCGGTATGCCGAGGTCGACGAGCTCGGTACGGATCAGCTCGTGCACGGCTTCCGCGGTCACCACGGTGGGCAGGGACATGGATGTTTCTCCTTATGGTCGTGCGGAGGGCCCGGTGCGGGCGAAGTTCGGGGAGAAGCGCTGCGCCCAGTACCACTGGCGCCAGTAGCTCTCGGCGAGCTCCAGCCAGGTCTCCAGCCGCTCCGCCGAGTCGAGGAACCAGTTCAGGCTGACCAGCAGCCAGCTGTACACGCCCTGGCTGTCCCGGCACTCGCCGCAGTTCCCGGACGTGCAGCAGAACTGGAGGGTCTCGAAGTCGGCGCCGTACACGGCGAACCCGTCCAGTACCGGGTTGCCGTTGCGCACCCGGTCGGCGTGCTCGGGGAGGTCGACGCTGATGCTCGGGCACACCTCGTAGCCGAACCGGCCGCCCCAGTGCGAGCGCCCGGTGATCAGGGCCTCGATCACGTAGGGATGGCTGACCACGGTGTCCGGGTACAGGTCCCTGACCCGCAGCGCCTCCGCGAGGGTCCGCTGCTCGTTCTCCATGCGCAGCGGGTGATCCGTGCCGTGCGCGCTGTAGAAGTTGAAGCTGACCTGGTTGCCGTTGTCCGCGATGGCGCGCACCGTCGGTTCGACGTGTTCCAGACCGTCCTCGTTGAGCGCCAGGACGTACGTGACGCGCGGATCGTCCCGGTAGTGCTTCAAGGACGTCTCGAACAGCCCGGTGAAGGACGAGCCGTTCGGCCGGTGCGCGCGCAGCCGGTCGTCCAGCGGTCCGCCCCCGAAGAGACTGACCGCCACCCCCACATTCTCGAATCCTGCCCTGGGCAGCGGGCGCAGACCATTGGAGGAGATGGTGATGTAGGGGATTTTCTCGATGAACGGAATCATCCGCTGCTGCACCAGCGTCGGTTCCCCGCCGATGAGTGTCGCCTGGGTGACTCCGTCATTGACGAGTTTGTCGACGAACGCGTTGATGACGCCGGGGTCATTGGTTTCCGGAACCGCGGTGTCGAAACCGCCCTCGAAATACCAGCAGCCTTTGCAGCGGATATTGCACGTGGTGGTGAGATGTACTTCGCAGGCCCGGACGCGGCCTCCCATGTCGCGCAGGACCTGGAGCCGTCCGGCCAGATCGGCGCGGTCGGCCAGCAGTTCACGCAGTCGGGTCCTGGATTCCCGCCGACCGGGCGGCCTGGGCTGTGGTGGGTTCAGTCGCAGTGTCGTCTGCATGCCGGCGCGCTCCCGGGTCAGACCGCGTAGGGCAGGTTCAGACCGAGGGCGGTGATGCGCTCGGCCATGTCCTGGCGGTACTGCTCCAGCGCCTCGCCGTTCGTGGTGGCCCGCAGCCGGTACCGGACGGCCAGCTTGGACCGCTCCGAGTTCGGGTTGCCGAACACTCCCTCGAACGTCGGCCAGAGCCGGTCGAGCGCGGCCTGCAGCTCGTCGGTGCGGCCTTCCGCGACCAGGTTGCGGCACACCCGGGCACCGTGCGCGATGTGGATCTTCTCGTCGAGGATGATGGTCCGGACGGCTTCGGCCCACGGCGTGTAACTGCTTTCCGCGAACTCCCGCAGCATCAGCAGCACGGCCGCCTCACCGAAGTAGGAGAAGATTCCGCGCTCGGCCCAGGTGGTGCACGTGTGCAGCCGGTCGTCCGCGAAGAGCCGGCGCTCCGCCAGCGTCTGGGACTCCATGTGGCTGGTGTCGACGCCGATGTCGGCGAGGACCCGCTTGCCGATCTTGTAGTGGTCGTACTCCTCGGCCGCCCGCTCGCAGCAGACCTGCATCTCCTCGGCGTTCGGCGCCAGCGGCAGGAACATCTGGACGTAGTCGTCGCCGCCGGAGATCTCACCCTCGGTGTTGATCACCACCTGGCTGATGAGGATTTTCTGGTAGTCCTTCGGCATCCGCTTGAACTCGTCCGGAGTGCGGACCACTACTTCTTCATCAGCAAATACCGTAACCGCCATACTCGCCCCTTCCGAATCTGTAACAGAGTCAAGTAGGCCCCCTGAGGCAGGCACGGAACTGGCCTAGCTGTTACAGCGGGCGATACTGATGGATCGTCAAGGAGCAGCAGTGAAGTGCCGATGCGGCGTCACCTTGCTCGGTCAACGCGACGGTGACGCTACTTCAGCCATTCCGGAAGCGTCAACGCCCAATTTGCCGGGCCCCGGACAAGGGTTTCCGATTAACGGACACCGACTCTTTGATGTCTCGATGCTGGACACTCCACGAGCGGCGTGGATACGCTGCGAATGCGCCCCGGGAAACCGGTTCGTCTTCTTCCCCTTTTTGAATGGCGGTGACCGGTGAGCGAGCGGGCGGCGGATTTGGTACCCACCGTGCATGAGGCGGCCGCGCTGCTCGCCGAGCTGATCCCGGGCGATCACGGGCTGCGGGTCACCGAGGTGCACCCGCCGGGCCGGCTGGTGTGCACGGCCGGGCCGGACGGCCTGGAGTACGCGCTCGGCGGGTCGGTGTCCGGGCCGACGCTCTTCAAACTGGTCGACTACGCCGCCTTCCTGACCGTCAACGCCTGCGTCGGCGTGATGCGCTCGGCGGTCCTCGCGCAGAGCAGCATCAGCTTCCTGGAAGCGGCCGAGCCGGGCCCGCTGCGGATCACGGTCGACCTCGTGCAACGCGGCATGCGTACGGCGGTCGCCGACGCCCGGGTGACCGACGGCCGCGACTGGCTGGTCGCGATGGCCTCGCTGCACTTCTCGCTGCCGGCCCGCGGGACCCGGCGGACGGCCGCGGCGCGGGACGCCACCGGTCAGCCGCCGTCGCCGATGGGCCGGACGGCATAGCTGCTGTGCTGCCACGGATAGGAGGGCAGCGTCGCGACCGCGCGCACCGCGGCCGGCGGGGAGGGCAGCGGGTGCCCGTCGTCGACCGCGGCCACCGCCGGATGCCGCTCCCCGGCCGCCAGCGCCCGGAGGGCCCGGACCGCGGTGCCGACCCGGTCCGCGCCGACCCACACGGTGTGCTCGTGCCGGGTGCGGCCATGGGTCGCGGTGCAGGCGAAGGCCGGATAACCGGCGGAGCCGGCCCCGGCCAGGTGGGCGGCGTAGCGGGCCGCCAGCTCGCGCAGGGCGGCGGGTGTCCGGGCGGACACGGCGAAGCCGGACACCGGGGTGGCCGGCCGGGCGTCCGCCGGCGGGGGCGGGGACAGCACGAGGTACGCGTTGGTCCCGCTCATCCCGTAGGAGCTGACCGAGGCCCGGCCGCCCGCCCCCGGCGCCCATGGTTCCTCCCGCATGGCGATGGTGACTCCGGTGCCGGCCAGGTCGGCGCCCGGGTTGAGCTCCTCGAAGTGCGGCTGCCGGGGGATGCGGCGGTGGCGCAGGCACAACGCCGCTTTGATCACGCCGAGCACTCCGGCCGCCGCCTCGGTGTGTCCGGTACACGCCTTGACCGACCCCACGTACAGCGGATGCCCGCCCCCGAGCGCGGTCCTGATCGCCTCCAGCTCGATCCGGTCGCCGAGCTGGGTGCCGGTGCCGTGCGCCTCGTGGTAGCCGATGTCGCTCCGCTCCAGACCGAGGGCCGTGAGAAGGGAGGAGATGAGCCTGGTCTGTGCTTCCGGATTCGGGGCGGCGAATGTGCTGGAGGAACCGTCGTGGTTGATCGCGCTGCCGTCGACGACCGCGAGGATGCGGTCCTCGTCGCGTACCGCGTCCGTCAGCCTCTTCAATATGAGCGCACCGCAGCCCTCGCCCCGCACAAAACCGTTCGCCTTCGCGTCGAACGGCCGGGACGTCCCGTCCGGCGAAAGCGCACCGGTTTTCTCCAGGGCCAGTGTCGTCCACGGGGCGAGAATGAGATTCACGCCGGCCGCGACGGCGATGTCGCAGTCCCCCGCGGTCAGCGATCGGCAAGCGGTGTGAACAGCCACCAGGGACGACGAACAGGCGGTGTCGACCGCGAATGCCGGCCCCTGGAGTCCGAGCGCGTGGGAAATACGGCCGGCTGCGAAACTGTGACCGTTGCCGGCCGTCCAGTGCGCGGTCGGTTCGCCCTGGAACCAGCGCCGGTAGTCCTGGCCGGTGACACCGACGAACACGCCGGCGCCCCGCGCGACGCCGGCCGGCACGATCGCCGCGTCCTCGAAGGCCTCCCACACGACCTCCAGCAACAGCCGCTGCTGCGGGTCGACCACGCGCGCCTCGCGCGGGGAGAGACCGAAGAACCGGGCATCGAAGTCGAACACGCCGGACAGGTATCCGCCGCGGGTCACCGTCGCGTCCCACTCGCCGCCGAAGACGGCCCTGCGCTCCGCCGGCAGCTCGGTGACGAGGTCCCTGCCGTCCCTGACCGCCGCCCAGTAGGCGCCGGTCCCGGTTATCCCGCCGGGCGCACGCAGGCTCGTTCCGACAATTGCCACGCGTTTTTCGTCAGCAGCCCCCACGCGTCCTCACTATGGCAGCGGTTCGCCACTGCGTCCAGCCCTCGGCGGGTATCGAAAAAGAGGGACGGACAGTATTGTTCACGCCAACTTCACGGGGGTACTGTCACGTGGTGCATGACGAAGTCGTGATAACAGGCATAGGGGCCGTGACACCGGTCGGAAACGACCGGGAGAGCAGTTGGGACGCAATAGTGGCGGGCCGGTCCGGTATCGCCCGTGTCACTGCTTTCGATCCCACCGGAATGGCCACTCAATTCGCCGGTGAAGTGCGCGGTTTCCAACCGTCCGAACATTTCGACGCCAAGCGCGCCAAGCGCATCTCCCGGTTCACCGCGTTTGCTGTCGTGGCTGCCCGTGAAGCGGTGACGGATGCGAAGCTGCGCGTCGACCGGGACAACCGGGACCGGGTCGGGGTCGTGGTGAACGCCGCGGTCGCGGGCTTCGACACCATCGAGGCCGCCACGCGGCGGGTGGTCGCCGACAGCGAACCGAGCTCCTACTTCGTGCCGTACTCGCTGGCGAACATGGCCAGCTGTGAGGTCGCCATCGACCTCGGCGTGCACGGGCCCGTGAACGCCAACGTGCTGGCCTGTGCCAGCGGCCTGTACGCGCTGCTGGACGCGCGACGCCTGATCCTCACCGGGGAGGCGGACGTGGTGGTCTGCGGCGGCACCGACTCGGCGATAGCACCGGTGTTCATGAACGGACTGGCGTCGATGGGCGCGCTGTCCCAGCGCAACGACGACCCCGCCGGGGCCAGCCGGCCCTTCGACGCCGGCCGGGACGGCTTCGTGCTCGGCGAGGGATCGGTGGTCATGGTCCTGGAGTCGGCGGCGCACGCCCGCCGGCGCGGCGCCACCCCCTATGCCACCGTCAGCGGTGGCGCGCTGACCTGCGACGCCTTCCACGTGAGCGCTCCCTCTCCGACCGGCGAGCACACCACCGCGGCGATCCGGACCGCGGTCCGGCGGGCCGGCACCGCACCGGAGGACATCGACTACGTCTGTGCCCACGGCACGTCCACCAAGGCCAACGACTCCACCGAGACCAAGGCCCTTCGTACGGCGCTCGGCGCGGCGGTGGACCGGATCCCGGTGAGCAGCCCCAAGTCGACCACCGGCCACCTGCTCGCCGGCGCCGGCGCGCTGAGCGCGATGGTGTGCGCCCTGGCCATACGCGACGGCATCGTGCCGCCCACCACCAACCTGGACACCCCGGACCCGGAGTGCGACCTGGATTACGTGCCTCATGTCGCGCGGCGGTTGCCCGTGCGCACCGCCATGGCGAACGCCTTCGGCTTCGGCGGCCAGAACTGCGTCGCGGTGTTCACCGCTCCCGACCGGCTCTGAGGATCCCGAGGGGTTCGATCATCCAGCCATCGCGGTAGGGGTCTTCACACGGCCTTGACCGACCCCACGCTGCCGAACGGCTCACCGGCGCCGAGACGGCCGCGCGGCGGGGGAAGCCGGCCGCTTGCGGGCCCCTCAGGCACCGGTGCCGGCGGTGTCGGCCGCGACCGGTTCCGGGGTGGCGCGCACGGCGGGTGCGGGAAGCCCGGCGGGGCCGGCGTCCGGTACGAGCAGTGCGCGGGCCCCGATCAGGGTGAGCACTCTGTCGACCGCGGGACCGACGGCGTGGACGGCGATGGTCTTGCCCTGGTCCAGGGCGCGCCGGCGCAGCTCCAGCAGGAGGTTCAGGCCGGCGCAGTCGCAGAAGGCGACTCCGCCGAGATCGAGGTCGAGTCCGGAGGCCGAGGCGGCGAGGGCGTCGACGAGGCCGGGCCACAGGGCACGGGCGGAGTCGAGGTCGAGTTCGCCGAGGACGGACACCCGGGTCCGGCTTCCGCACGGCGTGTAGGCGGCGGCCCCCAGGCTGGGCGGCGGGGTGCGGCGGCCGGGGCCGGTGAGGCCGGGTGCCGCACCGGGGACGCCGCCGTGGGCATGGCCATGCATGGTTCACTCCCGCGCGTCTGGTCGCCGATGTACCGGTGTCCACGGCAGCGCCCCCCGGGAGCCGGGTGACACGATCGCAGATACATGAACTGTAATACGTGTTTTCGGATGCGTGAAAGTCCGGTTGGGTAAACTCGGGGCATGGACGGAGTGCCCGAGACACACACTGGCTGGACCTTCCTGACGAACCACGCCCGCGTACTCGCTGCCATCGCGGACAACCAGAACGCGCGCATCCGGGACATCGCCGCGTACTGCCGGCTCACCGAGCGCGCCGTACAGAAGATCATTTCCGATCTCGAACGGGACGGTTACCTCTCGCACCGGCGGGAGGGGCGCGGAAACACGTACCGGATCGATCCCACGCAGGTCCTGCGGCATCCCGCCGAGGCGGACCAGGGTCTGACGGTGGCGGCGCTCCTCTCCCTCCTCGTCCAGGACGAGGCCGACCGCAGCGACCAGGTCAGCCGGCAGCCCGCGACGGCCTGACCGGTCCGAAGGAACGTCCGGCGGACCCGGCGGGCGGCCGAAGGCTCCGTCATCCGCGCTGACGGCTCGGTCGGCGAGGCGGAGACCGTCCACCGCGGGGGTCCGTGTGGCTGCCAAAACCGTTCGATCACCGTCACGGCTTTCCCCTCCTTACGCCGCGGGCCTCCTCGTTCGGGGGACAACGCGTCTATCCGGCGGGCGTCGGGGCATCGCTGGGACTGACCGTACCGGCACCCGGCAGAAGGAAACCCCGTGTCTCTTCGTTCCGTCACCGCGGCCGTCGGCGCCGCCTGCAGTGCCTTCGTCCTGCTTCTGGCCTCTCCGGGCCCGGCCTCCGCGGCGACCGGCCAGTTCCGCTACACCTACACCACCGACGAGGGGTACGAGGCCGTCGGCTTCCTGAACAACCCCGCCGGCGGCCGGTGCGTCAACCTTCCGACGCCGGCCGCCGCGCCCGGGACGGTGTCGCGGGCGCCGAAGAACCGTACGGACGCCACCGCCACCGTCTTCCTCGACGCCGACTGCGAGGGCGACGTCTACTACAGCCTGCGGCCGGGCGCGGGGGCGTCCGACCGCCTGCTGCTGCGCTCCGTCGTCTTCTCCTGAGCAGCCGGCGGGTGAACGGGCCGCCGGGGGGAGCCGGCCGGCGAAAGGTGGATGGCCTTCGGTCTCGCACTGGTGGCCGGGCGGCTCGCGGCGACCGGCGAGAGAGCCGGGACGGTGCTGGTGCGGGTGGAGGACTGGGACGTGCCGGCGCCGCCTGATCACCAGGAGGAGGCCGCCGCCGCGGCCGACCGGTTCCGGAGGGCTCCGCTCCGCCGCCGGGAGGCGGTGCGAACCGAGGTGACATGAGGTGGCTGCGACGGGGTAGGCGGGGCCATGATGACCTGCTCACCGGGGCGGGCGCGGACGACAGGGAGGGCCTGGGATGACGACGGCACTCGTCGGTACGACGATCGCCTCCGGTACGGAGTTGCCGGAGATCGCGGATCCGCAGAAGGTCGCGCCCCAGGACGCCCGTGAGCTGACCAAGACGTTCCTGGACCGGCTCGCCGTGCTGGAGGAAGGCACGCACGAGTACCAGTACGCGCGCAACACGCTCATCGAGATGAACATGTCCCTGGTGCGCTTCGCCGCCCGCCGGTTCCGCAACAGCGGTCAGGACATGGAGGACGTCGTCCAGGTCGGCACGATCGGCCTGATCAAGGCGATCGACCGCTTCGAGGTCTCCCGTGAGGTGCAGTTCACCAGCTTCGCGGTGCCGTACATCGTCGGGGAGATCAAGCGGTTCTTCCGGGACACCTCCTGGTCCGTCCATGTGCCGCGGCGGCTGCAGGAGGCGCGTACCGAACTCGCCAAGGCGAGCGAGGAGCTGCGCAGCCGGCTGGGGCGCGCCCCCAAGGTGTCCGAGCTGGCCGCCCTGATGAACCTCACGGAGGAAGAGGTCGTCGAGGTCCAGATCGCGGCGAACGGCTACAACTCCGCCTCTCTCGACGCCGCGATCACCGGCGACACCGAGGAGGGCGAGGCCGCCCTCTCCGAGTTCATCGGGGAGGAGGACGCCGCGCTGGAACTCGTGGAGGACTTCCACGCCCTGGCCCCGCTCGTCGCCGGTCTGGACGAGCGGGAGCGGCGGATCCTGCACCTGAGGTTCGTCGAGGAGCGGACGCAGGCGGAGATCGGCAAGGAGCTGGGCGTCTCGCAGATGCACGTCTCCCGGCTGATCTCCCGCATCGTGGCCCGGCTGCGCTCGGGGATGCTGGCCACCGGCTGACCCGGCCGGCTTCCGGGTGGGCAGGCGTCGGCTACCGGCCGGCCCTGCTCACCTCTGTGTGGGCAGGCGGACGACCGTCACGAAGAACTCGTCGATCTGCCGGACCGCGGCGATGAACTGGTCGAGGTCGACCGGCTTGGTGACGTAGGCGTTGGCGTGCAGCTTGTAGCTGCGCAGGATGTCCTCCTCGGCCGAGGACGTCGTCAGGACGACGACGGGGATGTGCGCGAGGTCCGGGTCGGACTTGATGCGTTCGAGGACCTGCCGGCCGTCGTACTTGGGCAGGTTGAGGTCGAGCAGGATCAGATCGGGGGTCGGGGCCCCGGCGTGGGCGCCACGGCGGTAGAGGAAGTCCAGGGCCTCCTCGCCGTCGCGGACGACGTGCAGGGTGTTGCCGATCTTGTTGTCCTCGAACGCCTCCCGGGTCATCAGCTCGTCACCGGGGTCGTCCTCGACGAGGAGGACCTCGACGGGCTGTGCGGCGGGCGCGGTCATGCGGGTTGTCCTTCCGGAGTGGTGCGGGCGGGTGCCGTCGCACCGGATGAGGCGGACTCGCCGTCCGGGGCGGTGGGCAGCGTGAGGCAGAAGCGGGTCCCGCCGGTGTGGGCGGTGTCGATCCAGATGCGTCCGCCGTGGAACTCCACGATCTTCTTGCAGACGGCGAGGCCGATGCCGGTGCCGCTGTAGGCGTCCCGGCCGTGCAGGCGCTGGAAGATGACGAAGACCTTCTCGGCGAACTCCTCGGGGATGCCGATGCCGTTGTCCGCCACGCTCAGCAGCACCGACCCGCCGTTCCCGCCGGCCTCGGGGTCGGGTGCGCAGGTGACGCGGATGCGAGGGGCGCGGTCGGGGTGGCGGAACTTGATGGCGTTGCCGATCAGGTTCTGCCAGAGCATGACCAGCAGCGTCGGGTCGCCGGTGACGCCGGGCAGCGCGTCGGGCCGCTCGATCACGGCGCCGGACTCCTCGGCCGCCGCCGCGAGGTTGGCCACCGCCTTGTCCAGGGTCTTGTCCAGGGCCACGGGGACGTGGGCGTCGTTGACGCGGCCGACCCGGGAGAAGGTGAGCAGGTCGTTGATGAGGATCTGCATGCGCTTGGCGCCGTCCACGGCGAACGCGATGTACTGCGTGCCGCGTTCGTCGAGCTTGTCGCCGTACCGCTTCTCGAGCAGCTGGCAGAAGGAGGCGACCTTGCGCAGCGGCTCCTGGAGGTCGTGGGAGGCGACGTAGGCGAACTGTTCCAGCTCGGCGTTGGACCGGCGCAGCTCCACCGCCTGGGCGTCCAGGTCGGCGGCCTGCCGGGTGAGGTGCTCGTGCTGGACGCGGGAGGCGTCGAGTTCGGCGACCAGGCGCCGGCGCATGGCCTCGACGTCGTCGGACACGGCCCGGATGTCGGCGGGGCCCTCGGCGGGGAGGCGGTGCTGGAACTCGCCCTGGGCCACCCGGCGCGAGGCGGTGCGCAGGCGGCCCAGCGGCCGGGCGACCAGGGTGTGGACCAGTACGGCCAGGATCACGGCGGTGAGCAGGAAGGCGGCGACCATGCCGCCCAGCACCCAGTTCCGCACGGTGCGGATGTGGGACAGCTCGTTCCTGCTGTGCTCCCGGGCCTCGGCCAGGTGCCGGTCCTGCGTGCCGAACAGCGCGCGGATGTGGTCGAAGGCGGCCTTGCCGCCCTCGGTGGTGGTCTGGCCGGCGGGCCGGGGCGCGCCCGGGGTGACGCCGGCGATCAGCGGGTCGGCGTACCTGCGGCGCCAGTCGGCCGCCGCGCGCTCGATGGCGTCCAGGTCGTCCCGCAGGACCGTCCGGTCGCCGACGAGCTCGCGCAGCCGGGCCGCGGAGTCGCGTTCGGCCCGCCGGCCCTCGGTGTACGGGGCGAGGAACCGGCGGTCCGCGCCGATGACGTAACCGCGGGCGCCGGTCTCCTGGTTCAGCAGCGCGTTCTGCAGGCGGAGCGCCTCCAGGCGGGCCGGCTGGATGTGATCGGTCAGCTGGTCGGAGACGCGCGAGGTGCGGGCCAGCAGCTCCGCGCCGACCACCGAGCCGGACACCACCAGGGTGATCATCACGGCGAGGGTCAGCAGGAACCAGCCCTGTACGGTCATCCGGCCGCGTCGGCGGGGGCTGGGCGGGGTGGGGGGTGTCGTCTCCGTCACGGTTCCTCGTTCACTCGGGCTGCCGGTGCCACCGCAGGTGCAGCACGGCCACGTCGTCGGCGAGACCGCCGTAGTCCTCGGCCAGTGCCTCGGCACGGGCGATCAGTTCGTCCACGAACGCCTCCGGGGGCAGCGGTGCGATCGAGCGGGCCAGGTCCAGCAGCCCCTGCTCGCCGAGGCGTTCGCGCCCGGGTCCGGTCCGTCCCTCGAACAGGCCGTCGGTGAAGAGGACGACGCCCGCGCCGGCCGGCAGGTCGAGGTCCGTCACCGGCCAGTGGGCCGCGCCGCCGGGCAGCACCCCGAGCGCCGGTCCCCCGGGCACCTCGACCCACTCCACCCGGTCGCCGGTCCGCAGCAGCATCCCGGGGTGGCCGGCCCGCATCACCCGCGCCGAACGGCCGTCCGGCGCCAGGTCGAGGCTGGTCAGCGTGGCGAAGATCTGCTCGCCGGTGCGTTCGGCGACGAGGATCTCCTCCAGGGTGCTCAGCTGCCGGGACCCGGTGGCACCGCTGACCACGAGCGTGCGCCAGGCGATGCGCAGCCCCACGCCGAGCGCCGCCTCGTCGGGGCCGTGTCCCGAGACGTCGCCGACCAGTACGTGCACGCGGCCGTCCGGGGTCTGCACGACGTCGTAGAAGTCGCCGCCGAGCAGCGCCTGTTCCCGGCCGGGCAGATAACGGGCGACGACGTCCGGACCGGCCGCGTCGCGCAGCAGCGGGGTGGGCAGCAGCCCGCGCTCCAGCCGCCGGTTCTCCTCGGCCCGCAGCTGGCCCGCCTGGAGGGCGGCGGCCGCCTGTTCCGCCAGCTTGCGCTGGATGGCGTATCTGACGGCCCGGCCGAACAGCTCGGCGTCGACGCGTCCCTTGACCAGGTAGTCCTGTGCGCCCGCGGCGACCGCGGCGAGCCCGGTGCTCTCCTCGGCCAGGCCGGTCAGCACCACGACCGCCACGTCCGCGTGCCGCCGTACCCGGGCCACGCCCTCCAGGCCGTGGGAGTCGGGCAGGTGCAGGTCCAGCAGGACGCAGTCCGGCGGCTGTGCCGCCAGGGCGGCCCCCGCCTCGGTGAGGGAGCGTACCCAGGTCAGGCGCATGCCCGGGGAGCAGTCGGCGATCAGCTCCTCCACGAGGAGGGCGTCCGCCTCGTCGTCCTCGACCAGGAGGACCGACGGCTCGTGCCAGTCCCAGGCCGTGCCCGCCGTCGTGGCGGGATCGGAGGAGACGCGTACGCCGGCGAGCCCGTACTGTGTTGGGAGCATCCGTCCCCGCTTCCCCTCCAACGCCTCGGCCGAGCTTCTCGGAGCCCCTCGTTGCCATAGGGCAACGAACGAAGCGTACTGGTAGCGGAGCGCACTGTCCCGCGCGGGTGGGCCCGGGCGGCGCCGGGGACGCTTTCCGGCCATGCCTTCGCGGGGCGCGGGGGCGACGGCTCCCCCGCCGCGGAAGCCCTCCTCGAACCGTGCCGCCTGTCCCTACAGTTGACCGGGCACGGTGGCAGGGGAGCGCCGGGGCGGCCGATCTCTTCCGGGCGGGCCCGCCCGGGTTCCTACGATGTCCCGGCCGGGTGTGCTTGTCCGGCGGCTCGTCGGGTACCGCGTTGGGATGAGGGTGGTATCGGTATGGGCAGGTCATCACTGAAAGCGATGTGTTCGTGACTCGTCTCAGCGGCTTCGGGGGCGACGGGCCGGACGGGCCGGACGGGCCGGGGGACGATCTCCTGTCCGTCGCGCGGGAGATCGCGGATGCCGTGGACGGTCTGGCGACTCTGTGGACGGTGGCCGCCCACGGCGCGAGCCTGCGGCTGTCGCCGCACCAGTTGCGGGCACTGCGGATCCTGGAGGCCGAGCCGGGGCTCAATCTCACCGCGCTGGCGGAGGGCATGGAGATAGGCCCGCCGACCGCCAGCCGGCTGTGCGACCGGCTGGAGGCGGCGGGCCTCCTGGAACGGCTGCTGCATCCGCACAAGCGGCGTGAGGTGCAGCTCGTGCTCACGGGGCGCGGCCGGCAGGTGCTGAGCGAAGTGGCCGAGCGCAGATCGCGCGCGCTCGCCGTGGTCCTCGCCGGCATGGAACCCGCCGAGCGGGAAGCCCTGAGCCACGGAATGCGCGCCTTCCTGACCGCCCGGACCGGTCTGGGGGAGCAAGCCGGGGGGGCGGGTGCCTGAGGGGCGGCGCCACGGGGTGGGGCGCGGCGTGACCGAGGGGGTCGGCCGTGGCGGCCCCGGCCGGACGACCGTACGCGGGGGCCTTGACCGGGGTGGGGTCGGGCTTGGCGGGCCTGACCGGGGGCCGGCGAGTACAGGGCGTACCTGCCGGGGACGGACTTGTGCGGGGCGGATCTGACGGGGACGGCCTTCACCCAGGTGCACATGGCCGTGGCTGGTCCGACCGGGACGGGTGTGTACGGTGCGCGGGATGGCCATGGCGCGCCCGGCCGAGGCGGGCCTCGGGGCGGCGTCACCGGGCGAGGCGAGCGGGGACGGGACGGTACACGAGGCCCAGCTCGACCAAAGCGGATCGACCCTGGCGGCCTGGACGGAAGGCGAGCGGGCACAGGGCGTGCCGGGGACGGGCGTGTGCAGGGCGCGGGTCGGCCATGGCGGGCCCGGCCGAGGCGGGCCTCGGGGCGGCGTCACCGGGCGGGCCGGGGTCCGCGGTGAGGGGCAGGGTCCGCTGACGGGGCCGTCGGGTGCCAGGTGATCCGCGTGCGGCGCGTCGCGGGAAGACGGGCGGGGCCTGCCCGGAGGTGCCGGATCTCCTGGAACGGAGCGCATGGGCGGGGGGCCGGGCCCAGGGTGCTGTCGGGGACGGGGTGGCCGGGGGCGCTCAGGGGGCTCCGGTGCGGGGGGCGGGGACGGCGGTGGTGGCCCAGTCGGTGATGGTGACGGTGGTGCCCTGGCCGGGGTGGCTGTCGAGGGTGAACTCCTGGACGAGCCGCCGGGCGCCGCTCAGGCCCAGGCCGAGGCCGCCGCCGGAGGTGTAGCCGTCGGTCATCGCCAGGTCGACGTCCCGGATGCCGGGGCCGGCGTCGACGAAGGACAGCCGCAGTCCGCGCCGGCCGCCGTCCTCCCCCAGCCGGGTGATCTCCAGGTGCCCGCCGCCCCCGTGGACCAGGGTGTTGCGGGCCAGTTCGCTGACGGCGGTGACCAGCTTGGTCTGCTGGACGAGTCCGAACCCGAGATCGGCGGCGACCCGGCGCACATGCTGGCGCACCTCGGCCAGGTCGGCGTCCGAGCCGATGGGCAGGCAGGTGGTGGAGGCGAGTGGGGCATGCATCACGCACCCTCTTCCGGGTGGGCGGAGGGAATGGCCGAGGGACCGCGGCCCAGGAGGGACAGGGCCCTGTCGACGTCCAGGGCCGTGTCCAGGCCGGGCAGGGCGAGGCCCAGCTCGACCAGGGTGATGGCCACGGCGGGACGCATCCCGGCCAGGACGGTACGGGTGGCCGACAGGCGCGCGCTCGCGGCGATCTCGGCCAGCACGCGGCCGAGGAAGGAGTCGACGATCTCCACACCGGAGATGTCGATCACGACCCCGCCGACCGGCGCCGGGCCGGCGGCGACGCGCCCGGCGATGTCGTGCCGGAGTCGCTCGGCCGCCCCGTCGTGCAGCTCTCCGCGCAGGCTGACCAGCAGGACGTCTCCCAGCGTCAGCACCGGCACCGGGCCCGGACGGACGGCGGGCGGGCCGGTCACCGCGGGCCCGCTCCCGCGACCGGGCCCGGGGAGACGACGATGCCCTGCCGGGTGAGCGCGTACTCCAGGGCGTCGGCGAGCCCGGCCCGGGTGACGACCGTCCCGAGGTCGATCCCGAGATGCACGATGGTCTGCGCGATGGCGGGGCGGATGCCGGAGACGATGCACTCGGCGCCCATCAGCCGGGCGGCGGCGACCGTCTTCATCAGATGCTGGGCCACGAGCGTGTCGACGGTGGGGACGCCGGTGATGTCGAGGATGGCGTACCGGGCCCGCTGGTCGACGATCGCCTCCAGCAGCGACTCCATCACCACCTGGCTGCGGGCACTGTCCAGGGTGCCGATCAGCGGTACGGCGACGACGCCCTCCCACAGCTTGATGACGGGCGTGGCCACCTCCAGCAGCTGTTCCCGCTGCCGGGCGATCAGGTCCTCACCGGCGCTGACGGTGGTCTCCATGACCACCAGCCGGAGCGTGCCCATCAGGACCGTCAGCGCGAGCGCGCCCGCGTGGGCCCGCCCGTCGGCGTCGTCCCCGTACTCGGCGCGCAGCAGCGCGACGGCCGGCTCGCGCAGGCCGGCGACCTCGCCCGCGATCTGCGACGGGTTGGACCCCGCGTGGCCACGGGCGGCGGCCATGCGGCCGAGCTGCTCCCTGACGGCCGCGAAGCCCGGGGCGGCGACATCCTCGAGCCGCCCGGTGCGGGCCACCTCGGCCAGGGCGTCCAGTACCGCCTTGGACGCCTCGACCGCCTCGTCCCGGGATACGGTGAAGACCGTACGGAACAGCGCGGTGTCCGCCCACCGCTGGGCGATCTGCTCACGTCGCCGCTCTATGAAGGCGGCCAGCTCGCGCGCCGCCTCGGGGGTCGTGTCGTGCTCCGCCATCTGCATCGTCTCCCTGCTGTGTGGTGTGTCCATGGCCGGTCCGCCCGCGAGCCGTCCGGCAATTATTGCCACGCGGCAAGCATCGGGGGGAAGGCGGGCGGAGGCCAACACGCGATCGTCACATCCGGGCGGCCCCGCCGCTCACGCACCGGCCGGCCGGCCGTGCCAGTCCAGGCACACGACGAGGGCGTCGTCGTCGGGCAGGGACTTCCCGCGGTGACCGGACAGCTCCCGCAGGATCGCGCGCGGAACGTCGGCGGCGGGCAGCAGCCGGGTGGAGTGGATCGCCCGGGCCAGGGCCGCGTCCCCGTACGTCTCCCCCTTCGGGGAGGCCACGTCGTGCACCCCGTCGCTGACGAAGACCAGCCGGTCACCGGGCCGGACCTGGAACTCCTGGGCGACGTAGTCGGTCTCCTCGAACATGCCCAGCGGCAGCTGGGCGTCGAAGGTCACGTGCTCCACGGTGCCGTCCCGCAGCCGCAGCAGCCGGGGCGACCCCGCGTCCACGACGCCGGCCCGGCCGGTGGCCAGGTCGAAGTCGAACATCAGGACCGACAGGTAGCACCGGCCCTGGTAGTGGGCGTACACCGCCTGGTCCGCGAGGGCCGCCTGGTCGGCGATGGGGATACCGGCGCGCCGGGCGTTGCGCAGCGCGTTGATGGCCAGGTTCGTCAGCAGCGACGCCTCTATGCCCTCGCCCATGCCGTTGGTGACGTACAGCGTGAGGCGGTCGGCGGTGGCGGACCAGTCGAAGTTGTCGCCGAAGATGGCGTACGCCGGTTCCAGCTGCGCCCCCAGCTCGTACTCGGGGCGGGAGCAGGAGCGGCCGGGCAGCAGCTGCCACTGCATCTCGGCGGCCAGGGTGAGCCGGTCCTTGCGGCGCGCCTGCAGATACAGGTCGGTGTCCCGCTCGGCCACGATCACCTCGTGCCCCAGTACGCCGGCGATGTCGGCCAGCTCCGCCTCCCAGCGGCGTACGGCCTCGGCGTCGGGCAGGGTCACGGTGAGCACCCCTAGCCGGTCGCCGCGCACACTGACCGGGAGGTGGAGGCGGGGCCGTCCGCCGAGCCCGTCCTCGCAGTACGGCCGCTGGGAGCCGAAGGCGCGGCCGGCCGGGCTGTTGTGCACCGGCACCGGTTCCAGGGTGTGCGGCAGGACCGACACCGGCTGGAGCACGCTCACGCCGTAGTCGGCCAGGTACAGCTCGACGTCCTCCGCGCCGTACTGCTCCATCAGTACGGCGCGGGTGGCGTCGAGCAAGGCGTGGGGAGCCGCTGTGCGCAGAGCGCGTTCAGCGGCCACGAATCTCTTCATAAGGGGGTATTCACCTATCTTTCGCCGGACAACGTACGTTCCTCATCCGCGAGGCCGGTCTCCTGGACGGGCCGCGTCGGTCATCCCGCGTCCTCTGTGGTCAGCGTGCGTGCCTAGTACGCTGACAGGCGCCCCAGTGCCTGCGAGAGTGTGACCGTGACTGCCTTCCGCCGCCGCCCAGAGCCCGACGAGGTCGCGCGCGTGACCACCACGGCCGTCGAGCTGCTGGAAGTCGTGTGGGGTCGCGCCTCGACTGCGCCCACCTCCGCGTCCCAACTGCGCGTGCTGCACATCCTCGAGCACCACGACGGCATCAACCTGCGCACGCTCGCCGAGACCCTGGCGTCCACCCCGCCGTCCACCAGCAGGCTGTGCGACCGGCTGCAGGCCGCGGGTTTCGTCGAGCGGGTGACGAGCCCGGCGGACCGGCGGGAGGTGCGCCTGCACCTCAGCGGCCGGGGCCGCGCCTTCCTCGCCGACCTGCGGGCCCGCAGGGAGCGGGAGTTGCGGAAGGTGCTGGCGGATATGCCCGCCGGCAAGCGCGTCGCACTGCTGGAGGGGCTGGAGGCGTTCTGCGCCACCGCGGCGACGCAGATACTCGGCGACGCCTCGGACTCCGGCAGCCAGACCGCCTGAGCCACCGTTCGCGGCACCGGGGCCACCGTTGCCTCCCGGCGAGGGTGGCCGGCACACGGAGCGACCTCCGTCCACCGGAGCATTCCAGGTCCTTCCCCGTGCACGTCCGACACGGTTACTTTGTTGCCTCACGGCTATTGTTGTCAAACGGCAACAGTTCGCCGTGCGGCCCCGTCCTCTCCGACTCGGATACCCCGTGGCGGCCCGTTCTGCCGGTGGTTGTGCGCCATGTCTCCGAAGGTGGGGTACGAGGCATGTCCGGAGCCATCGCGGGAAACCGCCGGGCGGTGACGCCGGGGCACGGGCGCGGGACCCGGGCAGCGCGGCGGGCCGGCACCCGGCGGATCGGACGCGCCGCGGCCGGCGACCAGGGGGGAGCGAGCGCCGTTACCGGGGGCGGAGTGCGGCCGGCGAGCCCTCCGGGGCGTCCGTGAGGGCGATGCGGACGGTGACGCGCTTGCCGACCGGTTCGCGCCGCACCTCGAACGTGTGAGCGACAGCCATGACGATCTCCAGTCCGTGCTGGCCCACCCGCCCGACGTCGGCGGCGCTGGCCACCGGCAGCACCGGTTCGGAGTCCCACACCGCCACCTCGACCAGGTCACCGACGATCCGCAGATCGAGCAGGACCGGCCCCGGCGCGTACTTGTGCGCGTTGGTGACCAGCTCGCTCACCACCAGCTGCGTCAGGTCCAGGGCGCGCCGGGAGACCGGCACCCCGTAGCCGTCCCGCGCGCGGGCGAGGAAGCCGGCCGCCAGATCGCGGGCCGCGCCGATGCCGGAACCGTCGCCGTCCAGCGCCATGCCGGCCTGCGGCGCCCGGCCGCCCGGCACCGTCACGTCCTCTTTCACGAGCGCCGCTCCGGCGACGGCCGCGTTCACACCCCAGTTCACACCACCGCTTATGCCCGGGAAACTCCGGGTGACGCCCCACGGCGACGGCCGGGCGGCCCCGGAAGCGGTCATGTGTCCTTCGTCTCCCCTCCGGCCCCGGGACGCTCCCCGGTGTCCCGGGTCCCGTCGGCGGCGGCCGACGGGACACGGACCGTCGCGGGAGGTCACGGCGGTGCGGACGGAGCGGCCCACGGTAATACCGCACCCCCGGTCACCCATATCTGTGGTGGCGACATGAGAAATGGCTGCGGCACGTGATGCGTATTCCCGCACGCTCCGGTGATGCGGAAATTAAGCACCGCACCGGGCCCGCGCCGACGTGCTAGTGTCGTCATCAGTTGCAGGTGTGGTTGCCAGAAGGTTTTTCCGACGGTTGATCAACACGGCGACACGGAATACGCACAGGGTGTATTCCCGACACCGTCTCCGAAGGAGAAACACAATGGCTACTGGCACCGTGAAGTGGTTCAACGCGGAAAAGGGCTTCGGCTTCATCGAGCAGGACGGCGGCGGCGCCGACGTCTTCGCCCACTACTCCAACATCGCTTCCCAGGGCTTCCGTGAGCTGCTGGAAGGCCAGAAGGTGTCGTTCGACATCGCGCAGGGCCAGAAGGGCCTGACGGCCGAGAACATCGTTCCCGCCTGACGCGCGCAGAACTGACGCGTACTTCGCAGCTGGGGCCCGCACCTTGGGGTGCGGGCCCCGGCTCGCTTTATTTCCCAGGGCGATTCGGCCCTGTCGTTTCCGGCCCGTTCTCGCGATTCTCTGCGCCGCTCGTCCTGCCGTGGGAATTCCTTGATACGCGCCCGCATCGAGGAAGGTTCCCCATGAACCGCACACGCAGCACCCGCCCCCGCTCCGCCGGTCACGGAAAGCAGCGACAGCCCGGTCGGGGCGAGTTCGCGCTGCCGAAGACCGTCACGCCCGCGCTGCCCGCCGTCGAGACGTTCGCCGATCTCGCCATGCCGGCACCGCTGCTGGCCACGCTCGCCAAGGAAGGCGTGACCGTACCGTTCCCGATCCAGGCGGCGACCCTGCCGAACTCCCTGGCCGGCCGGGACGTCCTGGGCCGCGGCCGGACCGGATCGGGCAAGACCCTCGCCTTCGGGCTCGCGGCGCTGGCCCGCACGGCGGGCCGGCGGGCCGAGCCGCGCCGGCCCCTGGCGCTGGTCCTCGTCCCCACCCGTGAGCTGGCCCAGCAGGTCACCGACGCGCTCACGCCCTACGCCCGCGCCGTGCGCCTGCGGCTCGCCACCGTCGTCGGCGGCATGTCCATCGGCCGGCAGGCCGGGGCGCTGCGGGCCGGCGCGGAGGTGGTCGTCGCGACGCCCGGCCGGCTCAAGGACCTCATCGACCGGGGCGACTGCCGGCTCGACGACGTCGGGATCACGGTGCTCGACGAGGCCGACCAGATGACCGACATGGGCTTCATGCCCCAGGTCACCGCCCTGCTCGACCAGGTGCGCCCCGGGGGCCAGCGGCTGTTGTTCTCGGCCACCCTGGACCGCAACGTCGACCTTCTGGTCCGCCGCTATCTGACCGACCCGGTGGTGCACTCCGTCGATCCGTCGGCCGGTGCCGTGACCACGATGGAGCACCACGTCCTCCATGTGCACGAGGCGGACAAGCACCGCACGACCACCGAGATCGCGGCCCGCGACGGCCGGGTCATCATGTTCCTGGACACCAAGCACGCGGTGGACCGGCTGACCAAGCACCTGCTGAACAGCGGTGTCCGCGCCGCGGCCCTGCACGGCGGCCGGTCCCAGCCGCAGCGCACCCGCACCCTGGCGCAGTTCAAGGACGGCCACGTCACCGTCCTGGTGGCCACCAACGTCGCGGCCCGGGGCATCCACGTCGACAGCCTCGACCTGGTCGTCAACGTGGACCCGCCCAGCGACCACAAGGACTACCTGCACCGCGGCGGCCGTACGGCCCGCGCCGGGGAGTCCGGCAGCGTCGTCACCCTGGTGACCCCCGGCCAGCGCCGCGACATGACCCGGCTGATGGCCTCGGCCGGCATCACTCCGCGCGTCACGCCGGTCCGCTCGGGCGAGGCGGAGCTGAGCCGCATCACCGGCGCCCAGGCGCCCTCCGGCGTCCCGGTGGTCATCACCGCGCCCGCCGTGGAACGCCCGCGCCGCGCTTCCTCCCCGTCCCGGAACCGCCGCGGCACCGGCCAGGGCCGGCCCGGCGGCCCGGCGCCGCGCCGCAGGGCTCAGCGCCGTCCCGGCACCGGCCCGGCCGCGCAGTGATCCCCGGGGCCGCGCAGGCCCCGGACCGGCCCCACCGAAGGCCTACCGAAGGAGACACCTCTTGACGCCGACATGGACGCAGCACCGCGCGCCGGTCCCCGCCCCCGTGGACGGGGACCGGGACACCGAAGGGCACGGCCCCCGGGTGTGGGACGACATGACCGTCGAGGTGGCTCTGGCCGTCATGGCGGGGGCCCGGGTCGAGTACCTGACCGTGTGCGACGGGGACGACCGGAGCACGGGCGTGATCACCCTGGTCCGGCTCGCCGGGCTCCGGGACGGCTCCGCGGACACGGACCGGATCCGGCTGCGGGACGTCCTCGACGGGTCGCCGGCCCCGGCCGGCGCCCGCGCCGGTGACCCCGGCGGGTACGGCCGGGCTCCGGGCGTACCCGTCCTCGCGCGCTGATCCGACCCGGTCCCCGCTCCTGGGCCCCTGCCGACACCCGTCGGCGGGGGCCCTGTGCTATCGGTCGGTGTAACTGAGGTCGCCCACGGTCCAGGCGCTGACGTCCTTGATCGCGACGCGGTACATGCCTCCCGTCTCCGGGATGCCGAGGCTGCCCTGCAGGATGCGGGCGAGATGGAAGTGCAGATGCGTGGGCGCCTCGCCGCGGCCGGGCCGGGTTCCTCGCGGGTCGCCGGTGAAGACGTTCGCGAACGGGCCGAGACGGTCCGAGTCCTTCAGGACTTCCGCCACCCGCTCCCGCCACACGGCCTCGGGAGCCAGCCGGCCGGTGATGACGGCACCGCCGACGACCACGGTCAGCGACATCTGATTGCTTCGCTCGGACTCCACCGCGGCGGAGATGGCGACGAGCAGCTCATCAGGGTTCGACATGACAGCAGAGCTTATGCGGCCCGGCCGCCCGCGCACCGCCCGCGGGGCTGCGGTCCACCGCCGGGGACCCGGCGAAGCAGGTTTCCTCGTCCGGTAAAAGGGTGAAATATACCTTTGCGGCAGTAGACTTTTGTCACCTGGCGGGTAAGCACGGAGCAGTGCACGCCATCGGGACCGCCCGGGCCGGGTAGCGGGAAGAGGAGGTCGGGACAGCGGCCGGGACGGCGGATGGTGTTGAATTTCCTGCGGGGCCCTGGTGCCGTACGGCGCCAGGGCCCCTCGACGCGTTGCACAGCGAGGTGACATGACATCGGACAACCCTCTGAACGATCGTCTGGACGACGACGACTATCCCGCGTACACGATGGGCCGGGCGGCCGAGATGCTCGGCACCACTCCGGCCTTCCTGCGGGCCATCGGCGAGGCTCGTCTGATCACTCCGCTGCGCTCGGAGGGAGGACACCGCCGGTACTCCCGCTACCAACTGCGGATCGCCGCCCGCGCCCGCGAGCTCGTCGACAGAGGGACCCCGATCGAGGCCGCGTGCCGCATCGTCATCCTGGAGGACCAGCTCGAGGAGGCACAGCGCATCAACGCCGAGTACCGCCGTGCCGCCGGGGAGTCGGCGGGCGGTTCCGCCTCCGCCTGAACGCGCGGACGGCTCTCCGGAGCGGACGGCGTCCGTGTCCGGCAGCCAGTCGCGCCGCGGGCCGTACTCCTGCTCCAGCCGGCGCGGGGTGCGGCCGGTGCCGGGCGAAGTCACGTGGCAAGGTACCGGGCCGCGGGTGACGGGACGACTCCCGTCCGGCCGGTGACCAGGCGTACGGCGTGATCCGGAACGCCCCGGCGAAGCGGCGCAGGAAGTCCGGGCGTCCCGGTCCGGCGCGATCACCGAGGGAACCAGGGAGGCGGCCGAAGGGACCGCCAGAACCCACGATCCCCGCCAGAACCCACGATCCCCGTCGCACCGGCGTCCGCGCGGTGCGCGGCGGCAGGATCCCCTCCGCCGTCCCGTACGCCGGCGCCCACCGCGGGCCCGTACCCCTCTCCCCCGGGCGGGACAGCGGGACGCGGGGCCCGTGACCGCGCCGGCGAGGCGCGGCTGCGGACCCGCCGCGCCGCCGGGCCGCCGGCCGCCGCGTCCTTCCGGCTCCGGCGCGTCCTTCCGGCTCCGGCGCGTCCTTCCGGCTCCGTCGCGTCCTCCCGGCTTCCGCCTCAGCCGGCCAGCTGGCCGCGCAGCACCGTCTGGAGGCCGGTCAGGCCGGGGTTGGCCGAGTTGCGGTCCAGCCAGGTCATCGTGACCGTCGTCCGCAACCGGGCGTCCTCCACCTCGATCACGGCGACCTCGCGCCGGTCCGCCCGGTCCCGCACCGCGACGTACGGCAGCAGGGCGCAGCCCATCCCCGCGGCCACGCACGCGCCGAGGGTGCCGATGCTGGACACCTCCGCGACCGGCTCCTTGGCGGCCGGGCCCGAGAAGGCGCCGTCGTACATCTCCCGGAAGCCGCAGCCCCGCTCGGTCGCCAGGAACGGCTCCTCGGCCAGCTCGGCCAGCGGTGCCCGGCCGCGCCCGGCCAGCGGATGGTCCGGCGGGGCGATCACCACGAGCGGCTCCTCGGCCAGCGTCTCGGCCAGCAGCCCCGCGTCCGGCGGCGGGGCGCCGAAGGTCAGGCACAGGTCCAGGTCACCGCGGCGCACGGCCTGGTACAGCTCCCCGCGGTTGCCCTGGGTGACCCGCACGCGCGCCTGCGGGTACAGCGAGCGGTGCCGCGCGAGCACCGCGGGCAGCAGGTGCAGGCTCACCGTCTCCAGCGCGCCCACGGCCACCTCCGCGCCGGGCCGGGACACCGCCCAGCGCGCCTCCTCCAGCAGCTTGAGGATCCGCCCGGTGTACTCCGCCAGCGTCACGCCCCGCGGGGTCAGCCGCAGCCGCCGCTGGGAACGGTCGAGCAGCTCCACCCCCAGCTCGCGCTCCAGGGCCTGGATCTGGTCGCTGACGCTGGACTGCGCGTAATGCAGTTCCCTGGCCGCCTGGGTGACGCTGAGCGTCCGGGCGACCGCCTCGAACGTCCGAAGATGCCGCAGCTCCACGTCCTGGCTCCCCCTCGGTCGTTCCATCGGCGGGGCCGATGCTACCCATCGGCAATTCCCCTCGTCACCAGCCGCGTTTCTCCCTCCCGGTCCGCTTGAATGGTGGGCACCGCCCCCAACTCCCGCTGTCGCGGCGGTCATTCGCGTACCCGTACGAAGGAGAACTCCATGTCGACGCAGGCGGAACCGCGGCGGGCCGCCGCCGCACCGGCCCGGACCGGCAAGCCCTCGCGGGTCCTGCTGGCCGGGCTAGCGCTCGGCTACTTCATGGTCCTGCTGGACATGACGATCGTCTCGGTGGCGCTGCCCGCCATCTCCAGCGGCCTCGACGCCGGGCTGAGCGGTCTGCAGTGGGTCACCAACGGCTACACCGTCACCTTCGCCGCCCTGCTGCTGACGGCCGGCTGGCTGTCCGACCGGTTCGGCGGCCGGCGGGTCTTCCTCTGGGGGCTGGCGGCCTTCGGCGTCCTCTCCGGCGTCTGTGCCGCCGCCGACACCCTCGGCGCCCTGGTCGCCCTGCGCCTCGCGCTCGGCGCGGCGGGGGCGCTGCTGCTGCCCGCCTCCCTGGCGGTGATCACCCACGCCTACCGCGACCCCGCCGACCGCGCCCGTGCCGTCGGCAACTGGGCCGCCCTCACCGGGCTCGCCCTGGCCGCCGGTCCACCGGTCGGCGGCGCGCTCACCGACACCGTCGGCTGGCGCGCGATCTTCCTCGTCAACGTGCCGCTGGCGCTGGTCAGTTTCGTGATCACACTGCGTCTGGCCCCGCAGACCCCGGTCAAGCAGCGCGGCGGCCTCGACGGCACCGGCCAGGCCGCCGCGGTCGTCGCCCTCGGCGCCCTGTCGTACGCGCTGATCGAGGGCCCGGCCAAGGGCTGGGGGACGGGAGCGGTCGTCGGTGCGTTCGCGCTGGCCGCCGTGGCCGCCGCGGTGTTCCTGGGCGCCGAGTCGCGGGCCGGGGACGCGGCGATGCTGCCGCTGCGCATGTTCCGCAGCCGTGGCTTCACCGCCGCGCTCGTCTCCGGCCTGCTCGCCAACTTCGGCCTGTCCGGCCTGCTGTTCGTGCTGTCGCTGTTCTTCCAGGAGAGCCGCGGCTACTCCTCCTTCGGCGCCGGACTGGCCTTCCTGCCGCTGACCCTGCCCACCGCCGTCAACCCGGTCTACACCGGCCGTCTCGTCGGCCGGGTCGGCCCGCGCCGCCCCGCCACCGCCGGGTTCGTCCTGATGGCCGCCGGCGCGCTGCTCCAGGCCCCGTTCACCGGCGACTCCGCCCTGGCGCTGACCGCCACCGTGGCCGGTCTGCTCGCCTTCGGCTTCGGCGTCTCCTTCGCCCTGCCCGCGCTGGTGGCCGGCATGGCGGGCTCCGTACCGCCCGAGCTGGCCGGCATCGGAGCCGGCGCGCTCAACTCCGCCCGCCAGACGGGCGCGTTGCTCGGTGTCGCCGTCCTCGGCGCGGTGCTCGACCTCTCCCCCACCGACGCCGACGGCACCAAGTGGGCACTCGTCGTCGGCGGACTGACCCTGCTGCTCGGGGCGCTGATCACGGGGGCGGGCCTGCGGGGGCGCCCGGCGGACTGAACCGACCGCGAATCCCCGGGCAGGACGCGCCCGGCCATGAAACTCGGCCTCCCCCGGCGACCGGCGCTCCCCCGGGGCGAGCGTGCTGACGTCGGTCAGCAGTTTGATGTGCCCGGCCCCGTGCGAGACGCGGACGACCGGGGCCCGCAGCTCGTGCACGCCGCGGGACCCCGCGGCCAGCGCCAGGTCGAACTCGGTCCGCAGGGCCTCCTCCCAGGGCACCGTGGTGATGCCCAGCTCGTGCAGGTACTGCGTGACCCCGCTGCCGAAGGCGTGCGGGGCGGCGGTGAAGACCAGCTGGACGCGCAGGTCGGACTCCAGCAGACCGAAGACCTCCTCCAGGCGTTGGGCGAACGTCACGGTGTGGACGACCACCAATACCCTTTTGCAGTCCCGTACGGTCAGCCAGTGCCCCTGCTCGATCAGTGCTGGTTTCGTGGTGCTGACGGACATGCGATCCCCCATCGCTCGTCGCCGCGTTCAGCGGTCGACAGGGGACTGCCCGGCCCGGACGGCACTTTCCTTGCAGGCTCCTTGCAACTCCCTTGCCGGGCTCCGGGCCGGCGGACGGACGGGGGACGGACGGGGGACGGGTCAGCTCCGGGCGAAGAACTCCACCTCCGCCAGGGCCAGGTGGCGGCCCCGGGTCAGGCCCGCCGGAGAATTCAGGACCAGGCGTACCGAGGTGACGTCGCTGAACCCGGTGGGGATCGTCTGCGGACCCGGCTTGTCGGCGAGGGTGACCTGCTTGCGGTGCCGCTCGCCGTCCCGTGTGGTGATCTCCATGTCCACCCCGAGCGCGCGGGCCTCGTCGGCGTAGGCCTCCGGAGACTTGGACGCGCCGTTGGTGATGATCACGTCGACCAGCCGGAACGGCTCGCGGAAGGTGTACGTCACCGACGCGCCCGGCGCGGGCACGCCCCAGTAGTGGTTGCTGACTCCGTCCGTGGTGTTCTTCGCCGGGTGCCCGGGCAGCTCGGCGCTCGCCTCGACGCCCACCGGGGTGACGGGCTTGGGCTTGCCCAGCTTGTCCCGGGTGTCCTCGAACAGGGCGCGGCCGGCCGGCAGCAGGAACAGGCCGGCCGCGCACAGCGCCACCAGCACCGCCAGGATCACGAGGAACCGCACCCCGCGGCCCGAGTTCGCCCGCACCCGGCGGCGCAGCGGCCACACCGTCCGCCACCACGGCAGCGGGGCCGGCTTCGCCGCCGGACGCAGCTCGGCCGCGCAGCGCCGGCAGAAGCGGCGGCCGGACGCGTTGGGTGTGCCGCAGGACGGACAGGGCGTCCCCGCCACCTCGTCCGGCGCCTCCACGGGCCGTACGACGGGACGCGGTGCCACCGGCTTCGCCGGGCGCACGGGGACCACGGCGTCCGGCGCCGGCCCCTGTGGGCTCGGCGCGGCCGGAGAGCGCGGCCCCGGCGTGTCCTGGGCCGACGGGACACGGGGCCCGACGGGGGGCTGTGCCGCCGCCGGGGGCTCCGGGCGCCGGGGCCGGTCCGGGGGCGTGGCCGCAGTGGCGGGGCTGGTGGGGGTGGTGGGGGCGGGGGGTTCGGTGCGTGCGGCTGCCGAACGGCGGGGCGCGGGCGGGGGTCCGGCGGGGGTGGCCGGCGAACGCCGGCTGCCGGAACGGGAGTCGGCGGGCGCTCCGGCCGAACCGCGCGCCGCTGAAGGGGACTCGGCCGGTGCGGCGGACGGACCCGCGGTGCCGTCCCGGGAACCGGTAGACGCGGCCGACGCACCTCGGGCGTCCGCCCGGGAGCCGTCGGACTCGGTCCCGGAAGCCGCGGGATCCGCACCCCCGTCGCGCGCCGGGGAATCGGCAGGCGGGGCAGTCGACCGGCGCGCGTCGGCAGCCGGTTCCGCTACCGCTCCCCCCGAACTGGGCAGACTCGTAAGGCTGTTGGCGTCGGCTTCTTCCGAAGGCGGGCTCGCGGGCTCGGTCCGGCCGGAGGCGGCGGCGGGGGGCTCGCTCCCGGGGCGGGGGCTCCCGGCCCCCGGCTGTTCCTCCTCCGTCCCGCCGCGCGCCCGGCCCGTCAGCCGGGAGCGCAGCGACGAGCCGCGGGCCGGCGGCGCGGTCCGCGGCGGCTCGTCCACGGGAGCGGGGTCCGGCGCGGGAGCGGGGTCCGGCGCGGGAGCGGGGTCAGGTGCGGGGTCGGCGGCCGGGTCCGGGTCCGGGGAGGTCGGCCGCGCGGGCGTGCTCGTCGCCGGGCCCGTGTCCGACCAGCCCAGATACGTGCCGCAGTTGCCGCAGAAGTCGTCCGTGGGGCCGTTCGACGCCCCGCACGAGGGACACGCGCGCACGGCGTCACCTCCCTTCGTCGGTGGGCGGGCCGGGCAGGATCTCCACCCGGCAGTCGGTGTGCACCGGGCACATGACCCGGACGATCTCGCGGACCCGGGCCGGGTCCACCCCCGGCCCGCCGGCGCCGTCGGCGGTCCCCTCCCCCGGCCACACCCGCACCAGGGGCCCCTCGGGCGACTCCGGCGGAAGGTCCGTGCCCGGGGTCGCGGACCAGGTCGCCCCGCCCGCCCCGGTCACCTCCGCGCGCACGCCCAGGGCGAGTCGCAGCGCCTCCGTCAGGCCCCGGGCGGTGCCGCGCCGGCGGTGCAGTTCCACGGCGCGGGTGACGGCCTCGCGGCGCTGTTCCTCGGGCCACTGGGGGTCGTCGGTGGCGCCCACCCAGGACGCCAGCCAGGTCAGGAAGTCGGCCGGGGCCACCCGGGGGTCGAGGTAGGCGGGGAGGGTGTCCAGGGTCAGGAAGACCGGGGCGAGGACGGTGTCCAGGCCGGCGGTGAACCGCTGGGCGAAGTCGTCGTCGGCGTACAGGGCCGGCAGCTGTTCGCCGATCGGGTACCGGCTGGGCAGGCCGGGGACGGCGGCGCGGCTCACAGCCGTCCCTCCGGGTCCACGGCCGTGACGACGACCTGGTGCTGGTAGGAGAAGACCAGCGCGCCCTGGTCCAGGTCGATGCGGTCCGTCGGGGCGCCGCGGCGGCCGGTGATCGGGTCGGCGGGGAAGAGGCGGATCTCCTCCACCAGGGCGTTGCCGGTGGCGCGTTGCAGCACGCCGAACAGCTCGCCGTACTGCACCGGACGGCCGAACGGCCAGCCGGTGCCGTCGAGGCCGCCGTGCAGCGGGTTGAGGTGCCGGTACAGCGCGTCCAGGGCCGCGTCGCGCACCCGGTCGGTGTCGCCCGGGGCCGCGGCGAGCCGGGTCACCACGGTGACGCCCTGGTAGACCGGCGGCTCGACCACCAGGCGGGTGCCGATCAGGCGCCGCTCGTCCAGCGCCGCGGTGATCGCCCGGAGCACCTGGTCGGAGGGGATGAGCTGCTCGAAGCGGAGCCGGTCGTCGCCCTCGTCGGCCACCGCGTCCGGCACCACCAGGACCCGTACCGCGCCCGCGCCCTGAGCGGCGGACAGACAGCGCACCCGGCGCACCGAGGGCGCGGCCTGGCGGCTGATGATCTCGTAGTCCTCGGCGGTCACCGCGCGCTCCTGCATGCGCAGGGCCTGCGGGGCGCGCAGCTTGGCGTTCTCGACGCTCTCCCCGGCGACCCCGCCGCGCGCCGCCTCCCGGTTGGTGATCCGGGCGACGTACGGCACGGAGCTGCGCAGCACGGAGATGGCACCGCGGGCGACGTTGCCGGCCGGGCCGCCGCCGGTGCGGTAGCGGGCCACCCGGATCTGCGCGCCCTTGGGCGGCACGGCACCGCACTGGCGCAGCGTGCCGTCCGGCTCGCGCAGCGCCGGCGGGAAGCCGAACTCGCCGGTGGTGGCGTCGACCCGGACGTGCCGGTCGGCGGGGCCGGAGCGGCCGAAGTGCTCGACCACCTCCCAGCGTTGCCAGCCGTCGGCCGTGGACACCTCCACCACGGGCGGCTCGCGGTCGAGGAGCACCGGCGGGCGGCCGAGCCGGAACGTCTGCCCGGGCACCCCCTCGGAGGTGCCGAGCGGTACGTCGGTGACGGTCTCGGCGTGCTCCACGGTCATGGTGCCGCCCACGGTGAACACCGCCGCCTCGCGCACCGTCGGGGACTCCGAGTAGAACGGCTGGCCCGGCTCCGGCTCGGTGACCCGGCAGCGCAGCCAGCCGGCCCGGGTGCCGCCGATCACCGAGGCGGTGTGCCCGGCCGGGACGTACACGATGACCTCGCCGGGCCGGTTCAGCCCGCCGGTGGTGTCCGCGCCGGTCTCGCACACCCGCCAGCCGCCGCCGTCCCACGCCTCCCACACCAGCGGGGGCTGGCGCGGGTCCACGCCGACGCCCTCCACCCGGCTGTCCAGGCGTACGGCGACGATGCACCGGGGCACGGCCGTCGGCAGGCCGAACAGCAGGGCGTCGCCCGGCTCGGGCGCGGCCTGGAAGCAGGGGATGTCCCGGCCCTCGGAGAGGGTCCCGGTGCGGTCGGTCTGCTCGCCGGTGCGGTGCGCGGTCACCAGGCGCGTCAGCTCGCTGGGCAGGATGTCCAGGTGGTCGGTGGTGGTGAAGACCACGGACTCGTCGCTCTCGCCGCGCGCGGTGGTCACCTCGGTGCCGGCGGGCAGCGCGACCGTGTCGGGCTGCGGGGCCGACAGCCAGAAGTCGACGTCGGCCACGGCGGCGGCCGGCGGGAACAGGCGGATGCCGAGCAGGTCTAGGAAGGCGGTGTAGTTCTTGTCCGGGACCCGGTTCAGCCGGTACAGCAGCTGGTCCACGAGGTAGGCGAACGTCTCGATGAGCGTGACGCCCGGGTCGGACACGTTGTGGTCGGTCCACTCCGGGGCGCGCTGCTGCACGTACCGCTTGGCCTCGTCGACGAGTTGCTGGAACCGCCGGTCGTCCAGGTTCGGGGAAGGCAGTGCCATCAGGGCGCGCCCCCGTCCTCGGCCCCCTCCTCGGAGGGGATCGTGTAGAAGGGAAAGACCAGGTTGCGCCGGTCGTTGGTGGAGCGCACGGTGTAGTGCACGTCGATGTAGAGGGTGCCGTCCTCGACGGCGTCGAAGGCCACGACCACGTCGTCCACCGCGATGCGCGGCTCCCAGCGTTCCAGGGCCTCGCGCACCTGCTGCGCGATACGGCCCGCGGTGGCGCCGTCGCCGGGGGCGAAGACGTAGTCGTGGATGCCGCAGCCGAACTCGGGGCGCATGGGGCGCTCGCCGGGCGCGGTGCCGAGCACCAGGCGGATCGCCTCCTCGATCTCCCGCTCGCGTTCGACCAGGGCGATGCCGCCGGTCGGTCCGACCCGCAGCGGGAACGCCCAGCCGCGGCCGATGAACCGCTCGCTCATCACAGGCCCCCGATCAGGACGTTGGGGGCGCCGGTCAGGACGGTGGCGCCGCACGAGGTCTTGTCGCGCGCCCGCGCGGCCGGCAGCCCGCCGATCAGGACGGTGGCCGCGAGCGGGTTGGGCATGATCACGTTGGCCGGGCCCATGACCGCGTGCGGCGGCATCACGCAGGTGTGCACGCTGCCGACGACGGCGGCGGGCCGGCCGCCGATCAGCACGCGGGCCACGGCCGCGGCGGCGCCGGGCGGCGGGGTGGCGATCACCCCGCCGTGACTGGTGGGGTCACCGGTACGGGCTGCGGCCGGCATGCGTTGCTCCTCGGAGGGTTCGGGTGACTGCTGGTGGACACGGGTCAGTTGATGCGGATGAGCTTGGCCTTCAGGACGCCGAGCAGGCCGCCGTCGACGGTGACGTCCGAGCTGCCGGTGACGCTCACCGACCGGCCGCCGACCTTCACCCCGACCCGGCCCTGGATGTCCACGTTGCGGCCCGACACGCTCACGTCGCCCCGGCCCGCGTCCAGGGTGATGCCCTTGCCGTCGAGCACGACGGAGGTGAGGGGCTGCCGGCCCCTGGCGTACACCGTCAGCTCGATCCGGTCGCGCCGGTCGTCCAGGAAGACTTCGAGGCGCTCGTCGGCCGTCCGCAGGCGCACCCCGGACGGGCCGGGGGCCCGGGCGTCCAGCAGCTCCACCCGGTGCCCGGAACGGGAGACGAGGGAGCGCCGGTTGACCCTGCCGGTGGTGCCGTCGATCAGCGGGACATCGTGCGGGGAGGGCTTGTCCACGCCGTTGTACAGCCCGCCGATGACGTACGGGCTGTCCAGCAGGCCCTGTTCGAAGCCGACCAGGACCTCGTCGTTGACCTCGGGGCTCACCACGCCGCCGCCGCCCTTGCCGCCCCACTGCACGGTGCGCACCCAGTCCGTGGTGTACGTGTCGTCCAGCCAGGGGAACCGCAGCTTCACCGCGCCGCTCTCGGCGCCGCCCGGCTCGCGCACGTCCGTGACCACGCCGATGGCCAGCCCCGGCATGCGCGGGCCGCGGCTCGGCGCGTTGGCGCCGGTCACCAGCCCGGTCAGGGAGCGGTCCGGGCTGGCGCTCACCCACACCGTGGTCCGGTACCCGCCGTGCGGCTCCAGCACGTGCTGCACGGCCGTCGCCGTGTACTTGCCGGAGAACGCGGGCCCGACGTTGCCGAGCGCGACCGGCTTGCCCGCCCGCAGCCGCGGGTTGCCCTCGACCAGGGCCTCCAGGTCCGCGAATCCGGCGCTCACCTGACCGGCGACGGCGTCGGCGACGGCCGTCGTCTCGGCCTGGGTGCGGTACGGGGTGTCGGTGACGGTCAGCTTGGACGACGTGCCGAACCGGGCGGCGAACGCCGGGCTCAGTCCCGGCACCGCCGTGTCGCTGTCCACCGACGGCTGCCGGGCCACCAGCGGGCGCTTCGTGGTGACGTCCCAGCCGCGCACCTCCACCTGCGAGGCACCGTCCGCCGCCGACAGCGAGGCGCGCAGCGCCAGCAGGTTGCGCCCGTACTCCAGCACCATCGGGTCCCGGGTGGCCGGGGTGGACGGCGCGGGCGCCCCGGATGCCTTCTTCGGCTTGGTGAACTGGAGCACGCCCTGGTCGTCCACGCGGACCTGCGCGCCGCTCTCGGCCGCCAGGTACTGCAGGAAGTCCCAGTCGGACACGTTCGCCTGCGACAGCTGCTGGTAGGTGACCGGCGCGGCCTCCACCTTCCCGCAGGCCAGCCCGGCCCCGGCGGCCACCTTGCGGACGATCGCCGCCGCCGTCATGTTCCGGTACGCCACCACTTTCCGGCCGCGCTGGAGCCGGTGCGCCTTGGAGTAGGCGCGCACCACGGTGAACGAGCCGGTACGGTCCCGGTCCACCTCCAGGGCGGTGACCTCGCCGTTGAACAGCCGCTCGCGGGCCTGCCCGTTCACGGTCACCACCGACACCCGCAGGGGGGTGCCGATGGTGATGCCGGCCGCCCGCAGGAACTCGTGGTCGGGGTCGCGGAAGGTGAGCTGGGCCGCGTCCGGCAGCCCCACGTTCTCGTCCACCACGCAGCTCACCAGCTGGGCGGCCCAGACCGGCGGCAGCTCGCCGGGCGTCTCGATGACGGGGTCCGCCGCGAACGACCGGCCGCCCCGCGCCTCCGGTGTGGTCACCGCTCCTCCTCACCGCCGGCGTCCCGCAGCCCCGGCACCACCAGTTCGGTGCCGGGCACGAGCGCCATCGGGTCGTCGATTCCGTTCGCCTCCGCGATCACCCGCCAGGCCGTCGCGTCGCCGTACTCCCGCCAGGCCAGCATCGCCAGGCTGTCGCCCGCCACCACGGTGTGCGTGCTGCGGGCGGTACGCGCGCCGGACGTCGGGTTCTGGCCCGCCGGGTCGACGCTCGCCTCCTCGATCGACAGCGCGCAGGTGGCCCTGAGCGGCCTGCCGTCGACGTCGAAGAGGGTGTACGACACCGAGAGGCTGGAGAGCACCCCGTCGAACGAGGTGGTCCGCGCGGTGCCCCACTCGAACCGCACCCAGGGGCTGGCCGGCTTCTTCCGGCCCAGGCTGGCCGGGGTCGGCACACACCCCTTCATCAGCTTCTCCACCGCCTGCTCCACCGAGTTGTCGTGGGTGGCGGTGGCGTCCAGGAACACCTCCAGGCTCAGCTCGCGCGGGCCGCTGCCGACGAACTCGGGCAGCGCCGACTGCCCCGCCATCCGGGACGGGGTGCGCCGCCACTCGGTGGTCTTGCGCAGCTCCAGGGTGGAGGGGTTGAACTGGAGGTTGAGCCGCGCGATCGTGCCGCCGGGCTTCGCGCCGACCGAGGCGGGGGGCTCCATCAGGGTCAGCTGGGCCCTGGCCCGGCTGGAACGGACCGCTGGGGACATGCCGGGACTTCCTTTCCTACGGGCACGGGCGGGAGCGGATGCTCATGGGGCGGGGCGGACGGGTCAGGACGGGCGCAGGCCCTCGTGGGCGATCTCCAGGGTCTCCACGGCCGGCTCCGAGCTGCTGGGGTCGAAGGACGGCCCCTGCCAGCGCACCGGGACGATCCCGAACACCTGCCAGCTGATGATCCGGGTCAGGTCCGGCTTGAGCGCCACGATCTCGCCGTCCTTGGGCTCCACCCGCTTCAGCGTCTCGTCCAGCCAGCGGCCGATCTTCGCCGTGTCGGCGGTCACCGGCCGGGTGAGCGTGATGTTCGACCAGGTCACGCGGCCGGGCAACTGCCAGGTGAAGCCGTTGTTGCCGCCCTCGGCATAGCTCTCGATCTCCACCTCGGCGCCCATGCCGGAGCAGGTGTTGAAGGCGCCCAGGTCGTTGCCGCCGATCGCGAGCCGGAAGAACACGCTCGTCGCGAAGATGCTGTCCGTCATCCGTCCGTCATCCGTCCGTCATTCGTCCGTCGTTCGTTCCGTGGCCTCGAGCCTCATCCGTGGCGTCGTTGTCCGTGGCGTCGTTCATGGGTCGCCTCATCGGTTCCGTGGTCTCAGCGGCGTCCGTCGTGCGGCCGGCCCGTACGTTCCCGGCCGCGCCGCAGTTCGGCACGGAGCAGCCGGGCCACCGGGTCGAGCAGCCGGCGCGCCAGGTCGTCCAGGTCGAGACCGGGATCGGGCGGGTTCTCGGAGGACCGGTGGACCGCGCTCTTCCGGGAGCCGGACGACGCACCGGAAGCCGAGCCGGTCGACGTGCCGGAGGCGGTGCCGGACGCCGAGGCGGACGACGTACCGGGCACGGAGGCCGAGCGGTGGTGGCCGCGCTTCGGGGTGGCCGGGGCCGCGGCATCACCGGCGCGCTGCACCACGGGCGCCGCACCCGAGGCGGCTCCGGTCCGCGCCGGGCTCCGCCACCGGACCACGGGGACGGGCACCGCCGGCACCGGCGCGGGGCCCGCCGTGCCCGCCGGACGGTCCGCGAGCGGCGGCGCCTGCGGGGCGGTCACCGGCAGGGACGGGGCCGGTGCGGACGCGGAGGGGGCGGAAGGGAGGGAGGGGATGGAGGTGCCGGGCCCGGGTGAGTCCGCGCGGGGCGGGGCGGGGCGGACGACGGGGACGCGCTGGACGGTGGGCGCCGCCTGGTCGCCGGTGTGAGCGGCGGCGGGGGCCGGGGCGCTGTGAACCGGGTTCACATGGGGGGTGGTGGGGACGGCCGGGGGCTGTTGGCCGGGGTGCGGTGCGATCGGGCTGTGAGCCGGGTTCACACGGGCGGCGGGCGGTGCGGCCGGGCCCTGCAGGCCGACGTGCGGGGTGCTTGCGCTGTGAACCGGGTTCACACCGGCGACAGGCGGTGCGGCCGGGGCCTGCGGGCCGGGGCGGGTGGCCGCGGTCGCGGTCGCGGTCCGCTGGACGCTCGGCACCGCCGGGACGGACCCGGACCGGGCCGGCCGGCCGGACCCGTCGTGCGGGGCGGGACTTCCGTGGTGCGCGACAACCGGGCTGCCGGGCCAGCGCACCGGCACCACGGGACGCCCGGCGGGGCGGGGCGCGGCCGGCGCCGCCGGTCCTGCCACGGGGCGGGTGTTCAGGGTGAGCGGGCGCGCGGCGAGCAGGGAGAGGGTACGGGGTGCCGCCGACGCGGAACGGGTCACGGTGAGCGGGGTCCGCCCGGCCGTTCCGGGACGCCGGGCCCCCGGAGCCCCCGGAGCGCCCGCAGCCCCCGGGGCACCGGTCGGGCCCTCGGCCACGGCACGTGCGACGACGACCGGTGTCCCCGCGGAGCCGGACGGCCGGCGCCCGCCGGGATCCGGCCGGGCACCGGGCACCGCACCGGGGCGTCGCGTGTCTCCCGCCGGGCCTGCGGGCGCCGCCGGGGTCGCGCCCTGCGCTCCCGCCGCCGGACTCTGGGGCGCGGGGGTCCGGGGCGGTGTCACCAACGGCGTGGCGGGGCCGTCCCCGGGACGGGTACCGGTCTGCGGGGTGCTCCCGTCGACGGAGCCGGCCCCCAGGCCGCGCCGCACGGCCCCCGTCCCCAGCAGGGGCGCGACCGGACCACTGCCGGAGTCCGGCGCGCCGGTGACGGCGGCCCGCCCCTCGGCGGAGCCGGCCGCCGAACGACGCTGTACGGCGGGCTTCCCCGCCGGCGGCGCGTCCGGACCACTGCCGGAGCGCGACGGCCGGCCGGACTCCGGTGCCCTCGTGTCCGCCGCCGGCGGGGTGTCCGTACCGCTTCCGGACCGGGCACCGGCCTCCGGCGCGTTCCCCGCCACCACGCTCCGCCGCACGGCCGGCTTCTCCGCCAACGGGGCGTCCAGACCGCTCCCGGGACGGGCCCCGGCCTCCGGGGCGCCTCCGTCGGCCGGTTCCGCCGCCACACTCCGCTGCACGGCACCCTGGCCCAGCAACGGTGAGTCGGAGCCGCCGCCAGGAGCGGGGGGCTCGGCCCCGGTGGGCGGCGTACGTCCCTGGTCCGGCGTGGCTCCGGGCGCTCCGGACGCCCGCTCCGGTCGTACCCGGGCACGCCGGCCGCCGGGCCCGGGAGCACCCGGGACGGCGGCGCTCGGCGGCATCTCGGGCAGCGGTGCGCCCAGACCGCCCCGTGCGCGTGCCCCGCCGCCGGACGCACCCGGGGTGCCGGACGTGCCGTCGGCCTGGCGCTGCACCACCGGGAGCGCCAGGCCGGGCGCCGAACCGGCACCGGTACCGGTACCGGCACCATTACCGGACGTGGCGCGCTGGACCGGGGTGTCGTCGCCCAACGGCCGTGCGGTCGAGGGAAGTTCACTGAGCGGCGCGCCCAGGGGCGCACGCGTCGCCGTACCCGGCGCGGAATCGGCCGGGCGCGCCCCCGTCCCGGCCCGCGCGGCCGTGGCGGAGGGGCTGACGGGTGTCTCCGAGTCCTTGGCGACGGCCGACGTCTTCGTGCCCGTTGCACCCGTCACGCCCGTTGCCCCCGTTGTCCCCGTGTCCGGAGTCGGAGCCGGTGTCCGGGGGCGCAGCGCGGGGACGCGGCGTACGGGGCCGGCCGGGCGGCGGGCCACGGTGAGGGAGGGAGCTGTCGGGCGGGGCCGGACGGCCGGGCGGGGCGCGTCGGCCCCGGAGGCACGGGACGCCCGCGGCTGCCCGCCTTCCGTACCGGCGGCCCGCTCCCGCGCCGCGGCCGGGCCGACAGCCGTACCTCTCACCGCCGTCACGCGCCGCACCACCGGAATCTCCGGTGCGGCGGCCCGGTGGCCGGGGCCGGCCGGAGTCACCACCGGACCGGTGCCGGGAACCGCCGCGCGCTGGACGGCGGGGGAGTCCCCGGAGGCGGGGGCACGGTTCGCCGGGGCGTCACCCGGACGTCCCGCCCCCGCGGCACGGGAACCGCGGGAAGGCCGTACGGCCGGGGAGACCGGGCCGGACGACGGGGCGGCGGCTTCCGGCGCACCCGGCCGCGCCGCCTCCCGGCCCTCGTCCTGGCCCCCCTCCCGGCGCAGGGCACGCAGCAGCAGCGGGCCCCCTTCGGCGCGGGCGGCCTGAGGGGCGGCCGGGCGGTGGGTGACGCCGTGGACCAGGCCCGTGGGGGCCGTGGGCAGCAGGGCGTGGGCGAGACCGGAGTCGAAGGACGGGTTCTGCCAGGCGGCGAGGCCCGACCGGAAGGCGAGACCGTCGCTGACGCCGAGCGGCGCGCGGGACACGGTCAGTTCCGGTGGCGCGGCACGGCGCCAGCCGCCGTCCCAGTCGGCGGGCACGGAGGCGGCCGGAGCGTCCGGGACGGAAGCGGCCGGAGCGTCCGGCGCGGAGGCGGCCGGGGCACCGGGCCCGGACGCAGCCGGGGTGCCGGCGCGCTCCGCGCCCCGCGCGGCCCGCGCGCCCCCCGTCCCGGCGGACCGGCGGCGCAGCCTGTCCCGCCATGCCATGTGCTCAACCGCCTTCGTTCACGCGGGTGTTGATACGAGCGATCTCGGCCACCCACTGCCGTCGTTCGTCATGCGTCAGATCGAGGATCTCCTCGCGCGCCCAGTGGAAGTGATAGGCGATGTACGCGATCTCCTCCCGGAGCCGGGGAAGGGCGTACGTCACGATTCCCCCAGGCGCCCACCCGAGAGGTCGACCTCGAAGCCGCCCTCGCAGTGCGGGCAGGTCACCGCCGCCCGGGTGTGGCCCTCGCTGTTCACCCGGCGGTAGAAGTCCTGGAGGAAGGCGACGTCGGTGGCGTACATCCGCTCCACGATCCCGGCGTGCACGTCGGTGATGGTGCCGATCCGGGTGATCACCTGGCTCAGCAGCACCACGCTCAGGTACGCCGGGTTCTCCTTGACCCGCAGATCGATCTGCGGCCGTAGTTCGTCCCGGGCCGTGGCCAGGCGCATCGCGCCCTCACGGTGCACCGTGCCCGCCTCGTCGACGTAGCCGCGCGGCAGCACGAACTCGAACTCGGTGCGCAGCCCGTGCGGTTCCTCGCGGGGCGGCGGGGCCGCGGCCGGGGCGGCGGCGGGGGGTGCCGCCGCCTGCTCGGCCGCCGGGGCGGGCGTCGTCAGCTGGAGGATCTCCTCCAGGTTGCCCGCCGTCACGGTACGGCGCCTCATTCGACGATGATCTCCTCGAACACGATGGTGACGGACTCGGTGGCCGCGGCCGACTCGCCCGCCTTCAGGGACGGTCCCTCCCACTTGGAGGCCCAGCCCTGCATCAGCTGGATGCGGCGGACCGTGTTGCCCTCGCTGTCCTTGATCTCGATGGTGAGGTTCTGCCGGGCGGTGTTGACGGCCCCGTTGTTCAGGGTCTCCTTGATCCAGTTGGTGAACTCGCTGCTCTGGTCGAGTCCCCGGGTGATCGTGATCTCGCCCGCCTGCCGGCCACCGGGCTGCTTGCGGATGATCTGCTTGCCCTCCGCGGTGACCTGCTTGACCTCGACGACGTCCTCCTCGACGGTCAGCCCGCTGATCTCCTGGATCGATTCGACCAGGTAGCCGCCGAGCTGCACGCCGAAGACGTGGGTGGAAAGAGCATCGCCCGTTGCCATGACTGTCCGTCACCTTCCGTTCGCTGACCCGCGGGTCACTGGTCTGGCTCGTCTCACTCGTCGATGAGACTGGTGCTGTCGGAGAACTGGGCCAGCCGGAACACCACGAACTCCGCGGGCTTGACCGGCGACACGCCGATCTCGCAGACGACCCGGCCCTGGTCGATGGACTCCTGCGGGTTGTTGTCGCGGTCGCACTTGACGTAGAACGCCTCGTCGGCGGTGCGGCCGAACAGCGCGCCCCGGCGCCACTCCTCGGTGAGGAACGCGGTGACGTTGCGGCGGATGCTCGACCAGAGCCGGTCGTCGTTCGGTTCGAAGACCACCCACTGGGTGCCCAGGAGGATCGACTCCTCCAGGTAGTTGAACAGCCGGCGCACGTTCAGGTAGCGCCAGGCCGGGTCGGAGGAGAGGGTGCGGGCGCCCCAGATGCGGATGCCGCGGCCGGGGAAGGCCCGTACGCAGTTCACGCCGATCGGGTTGAGCAGGTCCTGCTCGCCCTTGCTGAGCCGCAGCTCCAGGTCGACCGCGCCGCGGATCACCTCGTTGGCGGGCGCCTTGTGCACACCGCGCTCGGCGTCGCTGCGCGCCCACACACCGGCGATGTGACCGCTCGGCGGGACGGTGGTGTTGCGTCCGGCGGCCGGGTCGAAGACCCGCACCCACGGGTAGTAGAGGGTGGCGTACCGCGAGTCGTAGCCCGCCTCGTCGTTGCGCCAGGTGCGCACCTGCTGGGCGTTGAGCCCGGGCGGGGTGTCCAGGACCGCGACCCGGTCGCCCATCTGCTCGCAGTGCGAGATCACGGCGAGCTGCACGGTGCGCACGCCCTCGGCGTCGATGTCGCCGCGCTGGTAGGCGCTCATCAGGTCGGGCACCGCGACCATGGTGATCTCGTCGATGGTCTCCAGGCCGCCGAACCCGGTGCGGGCGGCGGCGTCGCCGACGTACTCCGCCGGGTCGAGGCGGGCCACCGCGCCGGAGCCGGCCGGGGCGGACACGGCCGGGGCGTCGGCGAGTGGCACGGTCTGGTTGGCGGGCCGGGCCGGGGTGGCGCCCTGCTGCTCGGTGACCTCGATCAGCCGGGAGCCGCGGGCCTGGGTGACCAGGTACCCCTTGACGTTCTTGCGGGTGGAGGCCTCGTACGTCTCCGCGACCTGGTCGCCCTGGCGGACCAGGAGCTTGAAGCGGTCCTCCGGCGGGTTCTCGCCGTCGGCGTCGGCGATCTCCACCGACACGCCGGTGACGCCCGGCCGGGCCGCGACCAGGAAGCCGCCCAGCTCGGCGGGCTGGGCCGCCCGGGTCTCGCGCCGTCCGCCGGTCTCGGCCGCCGGGGCGGAGGCGTCCTCGGCGGATCCGCCGATGCGCACCACGTACGCGGCGCCGCCGCCGTTGGCGAAGTAGCCGTAGACCGAGTGGGCCAGGTAGGTGCCCTCGGTGAAGCCGCCGAACAGCTGGGTGTACTGGTCCCAGCTGGTGACGAGCGTCGGGGTGTGGAACGGGCCCGTCTCGGCGAACCCGACGAACGCGGCGACGGCGGTGCCGACCCCCTCGATCGGGCGGGCACCGGACTGCACCTCCTCCACGTACACGCCCGGGGTGAGGTACGTCGGCATGCTCGCTCCTTCGGGTCCTTGCGGGTGGGTCACCTGTGTCCAGGCCGAGTCTGCGGGGCGGATGCGCCGGGAGGACAGGGACGTGCGGACCCGACCGGGGGCAGGGCCGCTGCCTCTCCCAGCCCGCCCCGGCCGCCCACCGGCCCGTCTCCCTTGCCCCCGCGCTGCCCCTCCGCCCCTGGACACCCCGGACACCCGGGCGGTGCACTGGGCCGCCGACGGAGCGGGTACGGGGTCTCACCGCAGGGGCGGGTACGGGAGCGCGGTTCCCCGCGCCCCCTGGTTCCGTACCCGTGGGCGGACCTTTCAGGCGCCCACGGCCTCCGCCAGGTAGGGGCCGAACTCCGTCTCCAGGACCAGGCGGCCCAGCTTGCGGTACTCCTGGGCGATCGCCGTCACCACCTGGCGCATGGTGAGCGGCGTCCCGGACTCCGCCGCGAGGTAGGCCGCCGTCACCGCGCAGGCCCGGATCGAGCCGCCGGCCAGTTCGAAGCGGTCGGCGCAGAACCCGAGGTCCAGGTCGCCGGCCCGGGGCAGCCGGTCGCCCAGGCAGCGTTCCCACAGGGCGAGCCGCTGGGCCGCGTCGGGCACCGGGAAGTCGGCGATCACGTCCAGCCGACGGGTGAACGCCTCGTCCAGGTTGGCCCGCAGATTGGTGGTCAGCACCGCGATCCCGTCGAACGACTCCATGCGCTGGAGCAGGTACGCCGACTCGATGTTGGCGTGCCGGTCGTGCGCGTCCTTCACCTCCGAGCGCTTGCCGAAGATCGCGTCGGCCTCGTCGAACAGCAGCACCGCGTTGACCGCCGACGCCTCGGTGAAGATGCGCTCCAGGTTCTTCTCGGTCTCGCCCACGTACTTGTCGACCACCGTGGACAGGTCCACCACGTACAGGTCCATGCCCAGGTCCGCCGCGACGACCTCGGCGGACATGGTCTTGCCGGTGCCCGACTCGCCCGCGAACAGCGCGATGACCCCGCGCCCGCGCCCGCCGCCGGGCCGCATCCCCCACTGTCCGAGCACCTGCTCGCGGTGGCGGGCGCGCAGCGCGAGTTCGCGCAGCCGGCGGTGGGTGGGCGGCGGGAGCACCAGGTCGTCCCAGCCGACCCCCGGTTCCACCCGGCGGGCCAGCCGGTCCAGCCCCGCGCCGTTCTGGGCGCGCACGGCGGTGCGCAGGTCGTCGGGGCCGACCGGGCGGCCGGCGAGGGCGGCCGTGCGCACGGCCACGTCGGCGGCGCGGCGCACCTGCCCGGAGTCCAGGCGGTGCGCGGCCACCGCCCGGGCCAGCGCCTCGGTGTCGCCGGGGGCGGAGCCGTCGCCGGCGGCCCGCTCCAGGGCGTGCCGCCAGCGCTCGGCCTGCCGCTCGGGCGAGGGCGCCGGCACGGTCAGGACGACGGGGGTGTCGGGGGCCCAGGCCGGGTCCCAGCCGGGGGTGCCGTGGGTCAGCAGGGGGATGCCCCGCAGCGCCGTGCACAGCGTCCGCAGGGTGCGGGTGCGTTCGGCGGGCTCGTCGGGCAGCGCCTCCAGCGGGCCGAGGACCACGCCGGCACCGGTCAGCCGGGCTTCGAGGGCGGTCACCCGGGCCAGCTCCGGGATGTCCCCGGAGCGCCGGGCGAGGGCCGCCGCGTCCAGCGCCAGCGGGCGCAGGTCCGCAGCGCCGAGCGCCGCGACGGCCAGGCCGCCGGTGTCGCCCCGGCCGCGCAGGTGGACCAGGCCGGTGCCGGTCCGGGCGGCGGCCGCCGCGCGGCGCACCTGCCCGGGTTCGGCGGTGGGGTCCTCGCGGGGCTCGTCGAGCACGCCGGCCAGCCGGGCGTCGGGCCACGCGTTGCCCAGCAGGTGGGCGGTGACCCGGTCGGGCACGACCAGGACGCGGGACAGCGGCGGCCGGTCCGGCTCGGTGACCTCCAGCAGGCCGCCCGCGACCAGCGGGGCGCCGGGGGCGAGCCGGAACCGACCGGGTGCCGCCCCGGCGAGCCCGCACAGCTCCAGGGCGAGCCCGACGGTGGGCCGGCGGCGGGTCAGGTCGTCGTTGAGGTAGCCGTAGAGCCGCTCGAAGCGCGCGTCAAGATCGGGCGCCACCGCGACCAGGAGCAGGTCCAGGTCCAGCGGGGACAGCCCGAACCGCGCGGCGAGCACGGCGAGTACGGAACCGGCCGGCGGCTGCCAGGGGTCCGGACCGGGTACGCCGAGCCCGCCCGGCTCGTCCAGGATGCGGGCCGCCGCCTCCGGGGTGAGGTACTGCCCCCGGTAGGGATCGTCGGGATCGGGGTCCCCGGCCCGCCGTGCCTCCACCGCCCCTCGCACCCGCTCCTCGACGGCCCGCAGCCGGTCCCAGAGAGCACCGGCCCGGGCGTCCGGCTCCCCGGACGGCCCGGGAGCGGCGCGGTGCGTCACGGGGATGACGGATGTGCCGGACGGGCCGGGTGGTTCGATCGTCTCGGGCGGCTCGGTCGTTCCGGTCGTGCGGGTCACGGCTGGCGGTCTCCACGGTGGCGGCGGCGGGCGGGGGCCGGGCCCCGTTCACGGGGGCCGGCGAAACCCTGCGGGCCCGGGTCGCTCACCTCCGTGTAGCGCAGCCGGCGCCCGGGGTCCGCCTGGCCGTCCGCGCGCCGGGCGGCGGAGCGTACGACGAGTCCCTCGGTGACCGGCGGCGCGACGGCCGTGACCGCCCCGGCGAGCGGCGCCCGCACCCGTACGCCCAGCGACGCCTTCAGCTCGCCGCCGAGCGCCGACCACACGTCGGCGGCGGCCGGTACGTCGGCGGCGGCCCCGGCGACGTCCAGGCCCACGGTCAGGCCCAGTTCCGCGAGGGTGCCGGTGAGCAGCCGCGCGGGCAGCGTGTCGACGGCCACCAGGCTGGAGAGCACCTGCGACAGCAGCCGGTGTTCGTCCTGCGGGCGGCTCGCCCACGCCGTGACCAGGTAGGTCAGGTCGAACCAGCGGGGCGGGGTGCGCCGCGCCACGAGCTGCCCGTCCGCGTCGTACACCTCCCCCGCGCCGCTGCCGCGCCGGGCGGCGTCCTCGCGGATGTCGTACAGGAAGACGCAGACCGTCGGCGCGCTGCGGCGCGCGGCCCAGTCCCGGGTGGGGGCGTCGAAGACGACCTCGACGCCCGACGCCTCCAGGCCGGACTCGCCGAGCAGCCGGCGCAGCCCCTCGTCGACCTCGTGGATCACCGGCGGGTCACCTCGTCGGGCGGCTGGATGCTGCCGCTGACCACCAGGAAGTCGGTCTTCACCGGGGAGAACCCGGGGCCCTTGGCGATGATGACGCGCGGTCCGGTCTGGTCCTTGGCGAGGATGAGCAGCTGCCCGATGAACGTGCCGTCGGGCTTGGGCACGGTCGGTGCCGCCGCCGCGGTGATCCCCGGCTTCCAGGTGAACCGGACCGGCACACCGGGCGGGAAGTCCTTGCCGCGCACGGAGGTGACGAAGCCGGGCTTGCCGATGTCCGGTACGGCGATGATGCGCGGCTGGAGGATGCGCAGCCGCTGCCGGGCGGTGTTGTCGCTGAGGTCGGCGTCCGTGCCGGTGGTGGTGAGCTCGCCGGTGACCTGGCCGGTCATCGCCTTCTCGGGGCTGAGGACCACGCGTACGACGGTGCTCGCGCCCGGCTCGAGGTCCGGCAGCGCGCACAGCCAGGAGGTGTCGCAGCCCGGGGGCGGCCCGCTGTCCGGGATGCCGGCGGGCAGCCCGACGCGCAGCCGCAGCCCGGTCGCCAGCGCGCCTCGGCCGTTGCGGACGGTGTACGTCACCACGACCCGCCCGCCGACGTAGCCGGGGTTCGGCTGGGCGGTGGCGCGCACGCCGGGTCCGGCCTTCGGCGCCGGAGGCTGCGGCGGCACCGGCGGCAGAGGCGGCACGGTGGGCGGCGGCGTCGGGGCCGGGGTGGGAGCGGGCGGCGGTGTCGGGGTGGGGGTGGGCGTGGGCGTGGGGGTCGGGGTCGGCGGCGGGGGCGTGCGGACCGGCACCACGGTCCGGCCCGCGTTGTCGCTGGGCCGCGGGTCGAGGACCGCGCCGCCGACCGACCAGCCGACCGGCGCGTCCCCCGGGGTGACCCCGGTGAGGGTGACGTCCACGGGGACGGTCGTGCCGGGCGGCACCACGCCGAGGTCGCACTGGAGGGACGTGGGGACGCAGGCGCCGTCGGGCCGGGTGATCCGGGTGACGGTGACCCCGGCGGGCGGGTCGATGGTCAGCCGCGTGCCGGGAGAGGCGGCGGGGCCGTTGTTCACCACCTCGACGCGGACCGTGGTGGAGCGGCCGACGGTCACCTCCGGGACGGTGCCGGGAGCCCGGACGGCGAGGTCCACGGACTGCTGGACGCTGGGCTCCTTGTGCCGGCCCGGCAGGTCGTTGGTGAGCTTGGTCAGCTCGCCGGTCACGACGTTCAGCACCTTGAGCTTCTCCGGGCTGTTGACCGGCCGGCTCGGGCGGGAGCTGAGCACCAGGGAGGTGCCGTCGGGCGTCCAGGCGGCGTCCCGGGGCTGGAACGGCCCGGGGTTCTCGGGCAGTGCACGGCGGCAGGCGTTCGGCACGTCACGGGCGGAGCCGGGCAGGAGCACCCGGCAGTCGGCGCCGGACACGGAGGTCACGATGATGCCGTTGTGCTCACCGGTGTCGACCACGCCGCCGCCGTTCTTGCGGTTGAAGGCGATGCTGCGGCCGTCCGGGGAGAAGGCGGGGCTGTCGTCGATGACCGCGCAGGTGCCCGGGCAGATCTTCTCGCTCAGGTCGGTCTGCTGCTCCAGGTGCTGCACGGGCACGGTCCAGATGTGCTTGTTGCCGCCGGCGCCGTAGACCAGCTCGTTGCGGGTGAAGGCCAGCATGCTGCCGTCGGAGGACCAGGTGGGCTGGGCGTCCTGGCCCTGGAGCTCTCCGTCGGGCGCGACGACGGTGCCGGTGATCCTGCCGGAGGCGACCTCCGCGATGAGCACCTTGCTGGCCGGCGCGGCCCCGCCGGTGCCCGGCGAGATCCGGGTGAAGGCGAGGTACTTGCCGTCCGGGGAGAACGCCGGGTCGGTGTCCCGGACGCCCGGTCCGCGTCCGTCGAGCTTCAGCGCCTCCGGGTGCCGGCCGTCGGCGTCCGCCAGCCAGATCTCCTCGACGCGGCTGCCGCGGTCGCCCAGGAAACGGGTCACCACGATCCGGCGGCCGTCCGGTGTGTAGCTCTGCCGTTCGGTCCACGGGTCGTAGTCGGCCCGGGGCTGGAAGAGCGGGTCCTTGGCCGCGTCGGTGTTGGTGTCGGCCTCCGGGTCCTCGTTCAGGATCGGCAGGTTCAGATCGCGGGGGTCGGCCCCGTCCGCCCGGATGTCCTGGAGCGTCACCGCGTGCGGGCCCTCGGCCGTGATGTGCTCCACCACCGCCCGGCCGCCGTCCAGCGGGCCGAGCCAGGTGGGCGAGGAGACCTCCCGGTCCTCGTCCAGCACCAGTCCCGGCGTCCCGGTGCCGTGCCGCTTGGCGCGGAAGACGTGGTCGTAGTCGCCCTCGCACTGGCAGGTGGTCTCGGGGCTGAGGAACAGCACCTCGTCCCCGCCCGGCATCCAGGCGGGGGCGTGCGCCCGCCACTGCTCCCGGCCACCGCCGAGCAGCGGCCCGTCGGCGGTGCCGAACGCGTTCGTCTCCCTCAGCTGGGACAGGTCGCCCTTGGTCGCGGTGTACGCGATGAGGCCGCGGTGGGTGTCGTCGTCCACCGGGTTCCACACCGGTTCGGTGGCCGTGCCGTTCTCGGAATCGGTGACCAGGGTGGGAGGGTCCTGGGTGGGGATGCCCCCGGCCAGGGGCCGCACGTAGATCTGCGCGCCGGCCGCGTCCTCGTTGCTGGAGTACGCGAGGTGCTTCCCGTCCGGGGAGACCGTCGGGTAGGTCTCGTCGGCGGGGGTTTTGGTGAGCTGGGTCGGCCCGGAGCCGTCGGTGCCCACCCGCCACAGATCGCGCTGGTTCTTGCCGTCCGGGCCGCCGGGCGCGGCCGCGTCGAAGACCACGGCGCCGTCCGGCGTCAGCCGGGGGTGGGCCGCGTCCATGCCGAAGGTGAGACGGCGCACGGAACCGTCGGCGGCCCGCAGATAGATCTGCGGGTCCTTCTCGTCGCGGCGGCTGGCGAAGACCAGCTGGTCGCCCAGGGCGGACGGCTGCATGTCGTTGTGGGCCGGGCCGTCGGCGGCGAACAGCGGGGCGCTCTTCTTGGGGTCGGAGGCGGGCACGCCGAGACTGCGGTGCCGGGTGCCGGCGAACGCGATCCGGGTCTCCGCGGCCGTGGTGGCCACCCGTGGCGAGGCGGCGGCGGTGCCGTTCTCGCCGGAGGCCGCGGTCGCGCCGAGCAGGGGGATCAGCAGCAGCGCCGACGCGCCGAGCCGCCCCAGGCGGTACCGCCCGCCGGGGCCAGCGGTTCCCATCAAGGTCCCCCTCGCAGTGTGGTGCGGCAATCCGGGTGTGCCCCCGCCACCCTGTCCCCCCGCGCGCACGGTGCGGGAGGGCGGCGGGGCCATACCCGGGGGAAACGCGCGGTGCGCTTTCGGGCAGCGCGCGTTGCCCGGCCGGGCCGCCCGGTCAGATCAGCCCGTTGCGCAGCGCGTAGCCGACCGCGTGGGCCCGGTTGCGCAGCTGGAGCCGGGTGATGACCTCGTGGAGGATGTTCTTGACGGTCCGTTCGGAGTACGAGGTCTTGCGGGCGATCTCTGCGGTGTCCAGGCCCTCCGACACCATCCGCAGCATGTCCGCCTCGCGGGTGGTCAGCGTGGACAGGGACAGCCCGCGGGGATCGAGCGACGAGCGCTGGAGGCTGCCCACGTGGCTGAGGAGCTTGCCGAGCAGGTCGCCGGGCAGGACGCCCTCGCCGTTGGCTATGGCCAGGACCAGCCGCAGCAGCTGGTCCTGGTCGGCCTCGGCGCGCCGCAGCACCGCGGCCACCCCGCACTCGATGACGCGTTGCAGCGAACCGGAACCGAGGGTGGCGACGACCAGGCCGGTACGGGTGGCGGTGTTGTGCCGCAGCCGGTGCAGCAGCGCGGCCACGTCGTCGTCGACGTGGTCCACCACCACCAGTGACACCGCGGCCCCTTCGGCGTCGGCGTCGGCGAGCAGGTCGATCTCGGGGCGCTGCCGCAGTTGCTGGACGACGCCCAGGCGCAGGACGGGGTCGGCGGCGTAGACCGCCACGGTGACCCGGTCGGGACGGTCGGCGGGAGAGGCCCGGTGCGGGGACCAGGCCGGGGCCGGTCCATGCGCCTCGGTGGCGGGCACGGACGACCCGGCATTGTTTGAGCTGAGCATGAGGGGTTACCTGTCTGATGAGTGCCGGTCGGTGGGACGTGGGGGCGGGGACGAGCGCCGTGGTCCGGCGCACCCGGGACGACGGCCGCGTCAACGGTCCGCTGCCCTCGGGGAGTTGATGGGTGACCGTGCGGGCACCACGACTGCCCGGGCATTGCCCTCGCGCTTCTCGTGGCGCTTCCGGGCGCGGTCTAGCGTGCTGGCGTGACGCCTTCCGCAGCCTCTCCCAGCCCCGGCGCTCCTGGACTCGACATCCCGGAAGTGACCGTGGAGCCGGGGGACATCGCCACGACCACCCTGACCGTGCGCAACGACAGCGACATCGTCGAGGCGTACAGCCTGGAGGTCGTCGGGGACTGCGCCGCCTGGTCCACCGTGGAGCCCGCGCGGGTCTCCCTCTACCCGGGCACCTCGGAGACGGTGACGATCCGGCTGGAGCCCCCGCGGTCCCCGGAGGTCCGGGCCGGTGAAGTGCCCCTCGGGGTGCGCGTGCTGCCGGCCGAGCACCCCGAGTCGGTGCGGGTGCTGGAGACCACCGTGCACATCGGGGCGTTCCACGAGCTGCACAGCGAGCTGGCCCCGCGCCGGCGGCGCGGCTGGCTGCGCGGACGGTACCGGCTGGCGGTGCGCAACCAGGGCAACACCCCGGTGACGGTGGGCTTCACCGCCGGACAGGCGGGCGAGGAGCTGGCGTTCGCCTTCAGCCCGGAGCGGCAGGCGCTGGAACCCGGCGAGTCGGCCGAGGCCGGCCTCAGGGTCCGCACGGGCAAGCCGGTGTGGTTCGGCGCCCCGGTGGTGTGGCCGTTCACCGTGGACACCGCCGAGACCGGCGAACAGGACGAGAACCGGCGGGACGACGCCGCCGTACGGGTGCCGCTGGACGCCGAGTTCGTCCAGATACCGGTCTTCCCCAAGTGGCTGCTCGCCCTGCTCGCGGCCCTGCTCGCGCTGCTGCTCGCCTGGTTCATGCTGGTCCGCCCCGCGGTGCGCAGTGCCGCGAAGGAGGCGGCCACCGAGGCGGTCCAGCCGCGGCCCACGCCCGCCGGGGAACAGGGCGGCGACGGGCAGACCCCGGGCACCGGTCCCGGCACGGGCACGGGTCCCGGCACGGGCAAGGGCACGGGCACCGCGCCCGGCACCGGCTCCGGGGGCCAGGGCGCGGGCACTCCGGGCGGAACGGGCGGCGACGGCACGACGGCCGACGCCGGCACCGGGGTCGGCGGCGGGCAGATCTCGCAGACCATCGATGTGCAGACGACCCGCGGCCAGACCAAGCCGGGCACGTATCCGGTGCCCGAGAAGAGTGTCTTCGGGGTCACGGACCTCGTCATCGCCAACTTCCAGGGCGACGAGGGACTGGTGACCATCACCTTCGGGGACCGGAAGATCACCACCATCGCGCTGGAGACCTTCCGCAACCAGGACTACCACTGGGTGACCCCCATCAAGATCCCCGAGAACGACACCGTGACCGTCGAAGTGACCTGCGAGAAGCCCGGCACTCCGGCGACCGGACGCCAGGCACAGGGGTGCCACGAGGTCGTGAACGTGAGTGGGGTACTCAGCCGTACCGCTCAGTAACATCAGCCTCGCGCTCGGAGGCATTGTGGGGCGGTATTGGGTGTATCTGCCAAGAGTTTGATCTTGCTCCGTCCGGAAACAGACAGCATGGGGCCGAAAAGCGCCACTCAGGGGCCCGAGACGACGCCGGCGGCCGGGGCGCGGAACGGCGCACCGGACGGCGCGCGGCGGGGACACGTCCGCCGGTCGGGTACGACACACGCCCCCTCTCGCCGCTCGGCACCCGGTGTCCCGGCCCAGGGGCCCCACAGGGAGAATCTGTCGCGTCGGCACCACAAGGACGCAGGCACCCCCGACCAGGGGGACCGATCGCCCCCCTGTGCCCGGAGAGCGGCCACCGGCGCTTCTCCCAGCACGAGTTGCGCGCCGCCGCCCACGCCCGCGAACCCGTCGGCCGGGCCACCCCCGCCGAGGCCGCGCGCCGCGTCACCCCGCCGGGCCCGGGCGCATATCTGTCGTCGCCACTGCAGAATTACCCGCAGCGCACCGAAAGATTTTCCGGCGGAGCCGCTCCAGAACATCGCCCCCGACGGAACCGAATGACAAAAAAGCTGGGTGTGCCGGGCCGGGCCGTGTTACCGTGATAACAGTTGCAGTTTTGATTGCCGGACTTTCCGGGCCCCCTAAGGGGTGATCATCGCGGCGACTCGGGATCCGCACAGTGCGGATCACGGCACTGCCCCTAGGGAGATTCAATATGGCATCTGGCACCGTGAAGTGGTTCAACGCGGAAAAGGGCTTCGGCTTCATCGAGCAGGACGGCGGCGGCGCCGACGTGTTCGCCCACTACTCGAACATCGCCACCTCCGGCTTCCGCGAGCTTCAGGAAGGCCAGAAGGTTACCTTCGACGTCACGCAGGGCCAGAAGGGCCCGCAGGCCGAGAACATCGTTCCCGCCTGACGCTGACGCGTTCTGCGAGGCCGGGGCCCGCGCCCTTGGGGCGCGGGCCCCGGTCCGTTTTACCCGGCGGACCCCGGCCCGCCTCACCCGGGCGGACCGCGCTCCGGCCCTCGGGCGACCGCTCCGTTCCTTTCGCGGACCCGCCCCGTTTACCCGCCGTCCGGCCCCTCTCACGCCTTTCGGCCTTCCCTTCGGCTCATTCTTGTGAATTCTGCCGCGGTTGCGCACCGCCGAAAGGAATTCCTCGACACGTGCCGTGCACATCGAGGAGGTTCCTCCCCATGAACCGCACCCGACCTACCCGCGGTGCCGCCGGATCCGGTGGCACCGGTCGCCGTAGCGGCAACGACTCCGCCCCTTTCCGGCCGACGCGGACCAATGGCCGTGGAAAGGGCGCCCAGGGAAACAACCCGGGAGCCCGTCGGGCACCCCGCGGCGAGTTCGCCCTGCCCGTCACCCTCACCGAGGCGCTGCCGCCGGCCGAGTCCTTCGCCGAACTCGCCCTGCCCGCACCCCTGCAGGACGCGCTGCGCGCCGAAGGCGTGACCGCGCCCTTCCCCATCCAGGCGGCCACCCTGCCGAACACGCTGGCCGGCCGGGACGTCCTGGGCCGCGGCCGCACCGGCTCGGGCAAGACCCTCGCCTTCGGTCTCCCCCTGCTGGCCCGCCTGGCCGGACAGCGGGCCGAGCCCCGCCAGCCGCTCGCCCTGATCCTCGTCCCCACCCGGGAACTCGCCCAGCAGGTCACCGACGCGCTCGCCCCCTACGCCCGGGCGCTGCGCCTGCGCTCGGTCACCGTGGTCGGCGGCATGTCGATCAGCCGCCAGACGGCCGCGCTGCGCGCCGGCGCCGAGATCGTGGTGGCGACCCCCGGGCGGCTCAAGGACCTCATCGACCGCGGCGGCTGCCGGCTGGACCGGGTCGCCGTCACCGTCCTCGACGAGGCGGACCAGATGACCGACATGGGCTTCCTGCCCCAGGTCACCGCCCTGCTCGACCAGGTCCGCCCGGACGGCCAGCGGCTGCTGTTCTCGGCCACCCTGGACCGCAACATCGACCTCCTGGTGCGCCGTTACCTGCACGACCCCGTCGTGCACTCGGTCGACCCGTCGGCGGGCGCGGTCACCACGATGGAGCACCACCTGCTGCACGTCCACGACGACGACAAGCACACCACCGCCACCGAGATCGCCGCCCGCGACGGCCGCGTGATCATGTTCCTGGACACCAAGCACGCGGCGGAGCGCCTGGCCAAGCACCTGCTGTCGGTCGGCGTACGGGCCTCGGCGCTGCACGGCGGCAAGTCCCAGCCGCAGCGCACCCGCACCCTCGCCCAGTTCAAGGACGGCAAGGTCACGGTCCTGGTGGCCACCAACGTCGCCGCCCGCGGCCTGCACATCGACGACATCGACCTCGTGGTGAACGTCGATCCGCCCGCCGACCACAAGGACTACCTGCACCGCGGCGGCCGTACCGCCCGGGCCGGCAAGTCCGGCACGGTCGTCACCCTCGTGCTGCCGCACCAGCGGCGCGCGGTGGACCGCCTCATGTCCGCCGCCGACATCACCGCCCGCACCACCCGGGTGCGCCCGGGCGAGCCGGAGCTGAACCGGATCACCGGCGCCCGGACGCCCTCCGGAGTGCCCGTCACCCTCGCCGTACCGGCCGCCGACCGCCCCCAGCGCGCCGGCGCCTCCGGATCCGCCGGACGCGGCCGGGGCGGACGGTCCCGGCGGGCCCGGGGACCCCGGCGCGCCCCGTCCGGACGGCCCGCTCCCGAGGGAAGCCGCTGACCCCCGCACCCCGTGACCGACGAGCGGCCCCCGCCCTCGGCGGTCTCATCCCCACCCCGACCGCTCCGCTGGAGGCACCATGCGCTGTGTCATCGCCCGTTTCCCCTTCGACCTGACCAAGTCCGAGGTCGAGCAGTCGATGGAGGGCGTCTCGCCCGAACCCGCCGTCGGCCTCTGCGTGACCGTCGACCGCCGGGTCTACCCGGTCAAGCAGGTCGGGCAGGTCATCACCGGACAGGACCGCCGCGACTTCACGGGCGCCGAGGTGAGCCGGGCGCTGACCCGGCTCGGCTTCACCTGCCACGAGGCCGCGGCGGCCCGCCCGGCGGAGCCCCGCGAGCCCTCCGCGCTTCCCTGGGCGGACAACCCGCTGGCCTGATCCGCACCGCGCCACGACGTCCGCACCGCGCCACGCCACAGACGGGCGGCCTGGGTCCGTCCGGGACGGGATCGTACGCATGGACAGGAACGCAGGCCCCGCCGGCCCTCCCCCGCCGGCCGGGGCGCACACCTACCGGATGCCCCTCCCCCGGCTCACCCTGACCCCGGACGGCGGCCACGGTCCGCTGGACGGGGCCTGGTGGCCGCGCTGCGACGCGCTGGAACTGGAACTGCCGGCCCTGGCCGGCGCCCTGGCCGCCGGTCTCGGCGCGGTCGTGCACGTCACCGTGGACACCGCCGCCTGGCCCGACGCGCCGCACCGGGTACCGGCGCCCGGCCGGTTCATCCGGGTCTCCCTGTCGGCCGTCGTCACCGAGGCGCACACCATCACCCTGGACATCGGCACCGGGGATCACCGGGAACTGCTGGTCGTACCGCCCGGCGAGCCCGCCGACGCGGCGCGCTGGCTGCTGACCACCGCCGCCGATCCGGGCAACGCCCTGACCGCCCCGCACATGCTGGCCCTCGCCGGCGCCACCTGGGAACGCTGAGCCGTCCCGGTCCCCGGCGCGCATCCCGGGGGCCGGGGCGGGTACCCGGCCGTCGCTGGAAGCCCGGGCTCTGGCGCACAGAGCCGAAGCGACAGGAGTCGGAGGCCGGAGACCATGCCTGGTCCGGCACGCACCACCACGGCCGACCCGCGGCAGCGCCGCCGTGCCGCGGCCCGCGCCGCCCGCCCGCGCAGCCGGGTCCCCGAACCCGGCGACGAGGCCGATCTGCTCGGCCAGTACCTGAACCAGATCGCCGCGACCCCCCTGCTCGACGCCGAGGACGAGGTACGGCTGGGCGGGCTCATCGACGCCGGCCGGCAGGCCGCCGAGGACCTGGAACGGGACGGCGCGGACCGGCTCGCGCCGCACCGGCGCCACGAGCTGGAGGCGGCCGTACGGGACGGCCGGCACGCCAAGGACCACATGATCCGGGCCAATCTGCGGCTCGTGGTGTCCATCGCCAAACGGCACGCCCACCGCGGTGTGCCCCTGCTCGACCTGATCCAGGAGGGCAACCTCGGCCTGATGCGGGCCGTGGAGAAGTTCGACCACACCAAGGGCTTCAAGTTCTCCACGTACGCCACCTGGTGGATCCGCCAGGCGATCGAGCGGGGCCTGGCCCAGCACGCCCGTACCGTCCGGCTGCCGATGCACGTCGTGGAGCAGCTGCAGAAGCTGGCCAAGGTCGAACGCCGGCTCCAGCTGCGCGCCGACCGCGAACCGACGGACGACGAGGTGGCACGGGAGAGCGGCCTCGCCGAGGACCGGGTCGCCTGGCTGCGCCGGGTCGGACGGCACACGCTCAGCCTGGACACGCCCGTGGACGACACCGGCGAGACCGTGGTCGGCGACCTCATCCCGGCCACCGACGTCCTCCAGGCGCCCCAGGTCGCCGAGTACCGGGCGCTGGCCGAGGACCTCCGGGACGCGCTGGGCGTGCTGGCCCCGCGCGAGGCCATGATCCTCAGCCTGCGCTACGGGCTGCACGACGGACATCCGCGCACCCTGCAGCAGGTGGCCGAACAGGTCGGGCTGACCCGGGAACGCGTACGCCAGCTGGAGAAGGAGTCGCTCGGCCGGCTCCGGGAGCCGGAGACGGGCGAGCGCCTGCTCGACTGGGCGGGCTGACCGCCCCCCGGCCGCGGGCGCTCAGTCCCTGAAGAACCCCTTGTCGAGCGCGATCTCCCGCAGCAGCTCCAGGCCGAGCGCGGGCCGGGGCCGGGTCACCGGCGCCGCCTCGGCGTAGGAGTTGACCTCGCGGGCCACCACCCGCCGGCCGTCCGGGTACAGCACGTCGACCAGCCACACCTGGGCCGCGCCGCCCTTCTCCGAGTGCCCCCGGACCGTCTTGACCAGGGTCCCGTCGCCCAGCGTCCCGGCCCGGCAGTCACCGGCCACACCGGCGCAGCCCATGTGTCCGGCCAGGGCGTCGGCCATGTCGTACTGGGCGTCGGCCTCGACCATGTTCCGGCCGTGCCCGTCGTCGTACACCAGCTGGACCAGCCCGTCGTCGGCGTGCAGGTCGGTCACGGTGCCGCCGCGCGGCAGGTGGGACTTCAGCACCCGGGTCATCCGGGCCCCGGGCACCGCCCGGCTGCCGGTGCCGGTGCCGGGGGCGCGGGGCGGGGTGGGCAGCGCCGCGAGGGCCTTCTCCCAGCGGGGACTGCGCGCGATGGCGGCCAGCTGGTCGAGGGACAGCAGCGGATCGGCCGCGCCGGAGGCCGCCTTCTCCCCGCCGCCGGCGAACTCCTGCACCGTCACCTCGGTGCCGTCGGCGGCGGTCAGCACGGCGTACCAGCGTTTCTGGCCGGTGTCCCGGCTGGGGTAGGTGAACGACTCGGTGGTGGTCAGCACCGCCCCGCCGGGAAGCTTCTCGGTGGCGCACCGGTCGTACGGGCGCACCTGCACCGGCAGGCAGCCGCCCTGGCCCTGCTGGTCGGCCGGGATGCCGGGCGTGGGCCGGGAGAGGGTGACGTCGAGGGCGGTGGTGCCCCGCGCGGTGGCGTAGGTGAGCTTGGCCATCGGCCAGACGACGGCGTCGCCCGCCTCCGCGTCCCGGCCGACGGTGTCGGAGACGGTGCCGCCGGGCGGGAGCAGACCGGTGAGCGTGCGGATCATCTCCGCGCCGCTGACGAGCGCTCTCCGGTGGGCCGGGGGCTGTCCGGCGGCGGGTGCCTGGCTGCCGGTCCGCAGCCGCTCGGGGGTGCCGTCGCCGTGGCCGCCGAGCGGGCCCATGGCCAGGGCTCCGCCGCCCACGGCGACCACCGCGACGGCCGCGGCGGTGGTGCGGGCGGCCGCGAACAGCCGCTTGCGGCGGCCCCGGCCCACGGAGCGCCGCACCAGGTCGGCGGAGGGGGGCGGGAACTCGCCGGCGGTCCGGCGCAGGGCGCGGGCCAGCCCGGTCTCGAAGTCCTCGTCACGGGACATGCTGGGTCTCCGTTCTTCGGTCGGCCCCGGCGCGGCGCGCCCGGCGGGCCGCGCTCGTCAGGCGGTCAGGTCGGCCAGCTCGGTGCCGAGCACGTCGCGCAGCCGGCGCAGGGCGCGCGTGCTCCGGGTCCGCACGGCGCCCGGCGACAGCCGCAGCGCCTGCGCGGTCTCCTCCACCGAGCGGTCCTCCCAGTAGCGCAGCACCAGCACCGCGCGGTCCCGGGCCGTCAGCCGCGCCAGCCCGTCCAGCAGGGCCATCCGCAGTTCGGCGTCCGGCGCCGGTCCGGCCGAATCGGGCATCCGGTCACTGGGCCGCTCGGTGGAGCTGCGGCGCCGGCGCTGGGAGACGAAGGTGCGCACCAGCACGGTGTCGGCGTAGGCCACCGGGGACTGCGCCCGGTTGATCCGCCGCCACGAGCGGTACATCTTGGCGAGGGTCTCCTGGACCAGGTCCTCGGCGAGGTGCCAGTCGCCGGTGAGCAGGCAGGCCGTGCGGAACAGCGGCCCGCTGCGGGCGACGGCGAACTCCAGGTAGTCCGCGGGTGCTTCCCTCACCGTGTTTTCCTCCCATGGCCGGCGTCATCTCTTACACGCGGTGGGGGAGCGCACGCGTTACACCCGGGACGCGTCCGGTTTCCCCGTGGGCTCCCCCTCCGGCTCTCCCGCGGAGACGGTGGCCCGGCGGGTGCGGGTGCCGAGGACGCTGACGGCGACGGCCACGAGGACCGCCGCGAACGGCACCAGCAGCCCCGCCCGGTAGCCGGCCAGGCGCCCGGCCCCGGCATGGGCGGCGACCGCGGTGACGGCGGACAGACCGAGCGCGGCGCCGAACTGGAAGGCGGTGTAGAGCAGCCCGCCCGCGACTCCCTGTTCGTCCTCCGCGACGCCCTCCGTGGCCGTGATCGTCAGCGGCCCGTACGCCAGCGAGAAGGCCAGGCCGACGAGCAGCAGGCTCGGGAACATCGCCGCGTAGGTCCAGTCCGCGCCCACCGGCAGGAACAGTCCGTAGGCGAGCGCCGCGAGGAGCAGGCCGCCGGTGATCACCCGGGCGTTGCCGAAGCGCCTGACGAGGCGCGGGGTGAGGGTCGGGGACAGCACCGCGTCGATGCCGGCCACCAGCATCGCCAGGCTGGTCCGGAGCGTGGACCAGCCGCGCAGTTCCTGGAGGTAGAGCACGACGAGGAACTGGAAGCCGAAGAAGGCGGCGGCGAACAGCAGCGCCATGAGGTTGGCCCGGACCAGGGGGCCGCTGCGCAGGAGGCCGAGGCGCACGAGGGGTTCGGGGGACCGCCGTTCGATCAGGACGAAGACCCCGAGGAGCGCCAGTCCGGCCAGCAGCGTGCCCGCGGTGACGGCGGCGCCGGTGTGGGCGGCCCGTTCGACGCCCAGCACGATCAGCACCAGGGCGGCGGTCACGGTGAGCGCGCCCGCCGTGTCCACGCGCCGCCCGGACCGCTCGGGGCGCGCCTGGCGGGGGACGCACACGACGGCCGCGGCCAGGATGACGGCGGCGAGCAGGACCGGTGCGAAGAACACCCACCGCCAGTGCACGGCGGTCAGCAGCCCGCCGGCGACCAGGCCGACGGTGAAACCGCCCGCGGCGGTGCCCGAGTAGACGAGCAGCGCCTTGTCCCGCTCGGGGCCCTCGGCGAAGCCGGTGGTGACCAGGGACAGCCCCGCCGGGGTCATGAAGGCCGCGGCGACGCCCGTGACGAACCGGGCGAGAATCAGTGTCCAGCCCTCCCCGGCCAGGCCGCCGAGCCCCGAGAACAGCAGGAACACGGTGAGCCAGAGCACGAACATCCGCCGCCGCCCGAACAGGTCGGCCGCCCGGCCGCCGAGCAGCATGAAGCCGCCGTAGCCGAGGACGTAGGCGCTCATGACCCATTGCAGCTCGCCCGTGGACATCCCGAGGTCGGAACGGATCGACGGCAGGGCCACGTTGAGCATGGCGATGTCGATGCCTTCGAGGAAGATCGCGCCGCACAGCACGAGCAGGACGCCCCAGCGGCGGGCGTCCGGCCCGGCCGTGGCACGGGGGGTGGTGACCACGATGAACTCCTCCCGGAGCAAAGGGTTTCGGCGGTGCGTCCAGCCTTCGCCGGGAGCCGTGCGGGAACAACAGCGATGATCGCTACGTTCGTTCAGCCAGGCTTACCGATCGACGCCGATCCCCGCCCGCGGCCCCGGAGACCTACGTGGACCACAACGAACTCGCCTGCTTCCTCGTCCTCGCCGAGGAACTGCACTTCGGCCGCACCGCCGCCCGGCTGCGACTGTCCCGGGCCCGGGTGAGCCAGCTCGTCCAGCGGCTCGAACGGCGCGTCGGCGCGCCCCTGTTCGTGCGCACGAGCCGGCGGGTGGCCCTCACCGACCTGGGCAGCGGGCTGCGCGCGGAGCTGGAACCGCACTACCGCGGCATCCAGGACGCGCTGGCGCACGCCGTGGCCGCGGCGCGTGCCTCGGAGGGCGTCCTGCACGTCGGCTTCTCCACCCCGCTGGCGGGGGAACTCGTGCTGAAGACGGCCGAGCTGCTGCGCGCCGCCCGCCCCGCCCTCGCCGTCGAGGTGTGCGAGGTGCCGCTCGGCGATCCGTACGGACTGCTGCGCAGCGGCTACTACGACGTCCAGCTGACTGACTACTCCGCGTACGGCGACGATCTGCGCCAGGGGCCCGCCCTGCTCACCGAGGGCCGGGTGCTCGCCGTGGCGGCGGGCCATCCGCTGGCCGGGCGCGCCGCGGTGACCCCGGAGGACCTGGCCGGTGTCACCCTGCTGACCGTCGAGGGCGACCTCCCGGAGCACTGGCGTCGGCACCGGCAGCCAATCCGCACCCCCGGCGGCCGGCCGGTCCCGCAGGGGCCGTCCGTCACCAGCCTCCAGGAGGCGCTGACCCTCGTCGCCGGCGACCGGGGCGCCCTGCTGACGGCGGCCCACATCGCCGTCTACCACGGCCGGCCCGGCGTCTCGTACGTGCCGGTCGAGGGCGAGGAGCCGCTGCGCTACGGCGTGCTGTGGCGGGCCGGTGACGCGAACGGCGCCGTACGTCTCTTCGCCGCCCTCGCCCGCGAGGCCGCACGGGACACCCCGGTGCCCTCGCTCCCCGCCCGCCGGATCCGGGCGGCCTGAGGGCACCCCGGCCGACGCCGCCCGGACCCGCCGCGGCGGCCGGTCCGTTGCTGCGTCCGGGTGTATCCCTCACCCGGACGGCCGCACACCGGCCCCCCGGGGACCCCCCGGCGCGCGTCCGGACGGTGAGGATGGCGGGTGGACCGCCGTCACCGCACGGGCGGACGCGAGCATCGGGAGACGGACGACTTGTGAGCATCCTGAACGAACCCCAGGGCGGAGGCGCGGCAGCCGAGGACTCGTACGAGAACGAGCTGCCGCTGCGGCGCAAGCAGCCCGGCAATGTCGTGGTGAAGTGGCTGACGACCACCGACCACAAGACGATCGGCACGCTGTATCTGACGACGTCGTTCGCGTTCTTCCTGGTCGGCGGGGTGATGGCGCTGCTGATGCGCGCCGAGCTGGCCCGTCCGGGGCTGCAGATCATCTCCAACGAGCAGTTCAACCAGATGTTCACGATGCACGGCACCGTGATGCTGCTGATGTTCGCCACCCCGCTGTTCGCCGGGTTCACCAACTGGATCATGCCGCTGCAGATCGGCGCGCCCGACGTGGCCTTCCCCCGGCTGAACATGTTCGCCTACTGGCTGTACCTGTTCGGCTCGCTCATCGCGGTCGGCGGCTTCCTCACCGCGAACGGCGCGGCCGACTTCGGCTGGTTCGCCTACACCCCGCTGTCGGACGCCACCCGCACCCCCGGGCTCGGCGGCAACCTGTGGATCCTGGGCCTGGCCTTCTCCGGCTTCGGCACGATCCTCGGCGCCGTCAACTTCATCACCACGATCGTCTGCATGCGCGCCCCCGGCATGACCATGTTCCGCATGCCGATCTTCACCTGGAACGTGCTGCTGACCGGTGTGCTGGTCCTGCTGGCCTTCCCGGTGCTGGCCGCCGCGCTGTTCGCCCTCGCGGCCGACCGCATCTTCGGCGCCCACGTCTACGACCCGGCCAACGGCGGGCCCCTGCTGTGGCAGCACCTTTTCTGGTTCTTCGGCCATCCCGAGGTCTACATCATCGCCCTGCCGTTCTTCGGGATCGTCACCGAGGTCATCCCGGTCTTCGCCCGCAAGCCGATCTTCGGCTACATGGGCCTGGTCGCCGCGACGATCGCCATCGCCGGCCTGTCCGTGACGGTGTGGGCCCACCACATGTACGTCACCGGCGGGGTGCTGCTGCCCTTCTTCTCCTTCATGACCTTCCTCATCGCGGTGCCGACCGGGGTGAAGTTCTTCAACTGGATCGGCACCATGTGGAAGGGCTCGCTCTCCTTCGAGACACCGATGCTGTGGGCGGCCGGGTTCCTCGTGACGTTCCTGTTCGGCGGGCTGACCGGCGTCATCCTGGCCTCGCCGCCCATGGACTTCCACGTCTCCGACTCGTACTTCGTCGTCGCCCACTTCCATTACGTGGTCTTCGGCACGGTCGTCTTCGCGATGTTCGCCGGCTTCCACTTCTGGTGGCCCAAGTTCACCGGCAAGATGCTCGACGAACGCCTCGGAAAGATCACCTTCTGGACCCTGTTCGTCGGCTTCCACGGCACCTTCCTGGTCCAGCACTGGCTGGGCGCCGAGGGCATGCCCCGCCGCTACGCCGACTACCTGGCCTCCGACGGCTTCACCGCGCTGAACACGCTGTCGTCCATCAGTTCCTTCCTGCTCGGCCTGTCGATGCTGCCGTTCCTCTACAACGTGTGGCGGACGGCGAAGTTCGGCACCCCGGTCGGCGTGGACGACCCGTGGGGCTACGGCCGCTCCCTGGAGTGGGCCACGTCCTGCCCGCCGCCACGGCACAACTTCGTCACCCTGCCCCGCATCCGCAGCGAGTCCCCGGCCTTCGACCTGCACCACCCGGACATCGCGGCGCGGGAGCAGGAGGGCTACGAGATCGCCACCAGCGACCGGCCCCGCGGATGAGCGGCCTGCGCAAGCGGGGGACCGGAGCGGGCGGCGACCTCGGCAACGAGGTCGAGGGCTATCTGCTGTGGCAGGCCCGCGTCGCGGAGGCGGAGCAGCGCGCCCGCGAGTTCACCGGCCCCCTGGACTGGCTGACCACGGCCCAGCGCGAGGAGGTCGAGCGGCAGTACACCGCCGACAGCCTGCGCCGGGCCCGCGCCGACCTGGAGCGCGTCGCGGCCCGGTGCGTGTCGCTGCGGGCCGAGTACGAACACCGCTACCAGGAGCTGCGGCGGCGCTGCCTGGCCGTGGTGCTCGCGGTGGTCGCGGTGTGCGCGGGCTGCACCGCGCTGGCCGCGCTGCTGCTCGCCTTCTGACCCCCGCCGCGTCTCAGCGCCTCAGCGCGCGTCGCCGCCGTGCCGGGTCGCGCTGCCGGCCAGCCACTCGGACCAGGTGAGGTTCCAGTCGCCGTAGCCGTTGCCGGGCTCCACGGTGTCCTTGGAGCCGGTGACACGGATGACGTCACCGGGAATCACCCGCCGGTAGAAGCGCTCGGCGGTGCCGTCGGTGGCCAGGCCGACACAGCCGTGGGTGACGTTGGCCCGGCCGGCGTACGTGTTCGCGTTGGGGTTCTGGTGGACGTAGGTGCCGGACGTGGTGGTGTGCACGGCCCAGGCGTAGTAGCCGTGGTAGGCGTCGCCGAGGCCGACGGTCCGGGAGTCCATGTAGACCCTGGGCTGCTTGTCCATCACGACCATCGTGCCGTTCCAGGTGTCCAGGCCGGGGCGGCCGGCGGTGACCGGGACGCGGGTGGCGGGCCGGCCGTCCTCCGTGACGGTCATCGTGTGGGTGCGCACGTCGACGGTCGCGGTCAGGGAGCGGCCGACGGAGAAGTGCCGTACGGCGTGGCTGCCGACGCGCAGCGTGACGCGGGTGCCGGGCTTCCAGTAGGCGGGCGGCCGGTAGTCGACGCGCTGGCCGTCGAGCAGGTTGCGGTCCTTCACCCAGCTCCAGGCGCCCGTGACGGCGGGCCGGGTGCCGACCCCGAGCCAGTGCTCCACCGCCGCCCGCTCGGAGCGCGGCACCGGGTGCGGGAAGGTGACGGATATCGGCATGCCGACGCCCACGGTGGCCCCCTCGCCGACGTTGACCTCCGCCCCGGCCAGCGCGGCCGGCTCGGGGACGGCGGGCGCGGTGGGGCGGGGCGCGGCGGACGCGCGGGCGCCGGACGGGGCGGCCGGCCCGACGGCGGCCGTGGAGGTGGTGGACGCGCAGCCGGTCGCCGCGAGCGCCAGCGCGCAGGCCGCCGCCAGGGCACCGGCGACGGTTCTCGGACGGTGGACGGCCGGGCGGGCCGACGGGTCGTGCGGGATGCGTGAGCGATGCGCGTGCGTGGACACGGAGGTTCCCCCCTGGGATGCGTACGGACATCGTCTGTACGCACCGCGCGGCGCCCCGGTTGCACCGGTACGGGGAAAGATTTCCGGCCCCCCGCCCGCCGTAGGATGCACCTCTCCAAGAGGGGGAGCACGGGGGCGTGATGACGGAGGAGGAGTTCGACACCTTCTACACGGCTGCCTTCCCCCGGCTGGTGGGGCAGCTGTACGCCTTCACCGGCGACCACGCCGAGGCGCAGGACGTCGTCCAGGAGGCGTTCGTACGGGCCTGGGACCGGCGGACGTCGTTCGACGCGGCCGAGGCCCCGGAGGCGTGGATCCGCACGGTGGCCACCCGGCTCGCGGTCAGCCGCTTCCGGCGTGCCCGGCGCTGGCTGGAACTCGTCCGCAAGGACACTCCCCGGGACCAGGTGCCGGGCCCCGGACCGGAACACGTCGCCCTGGTCGCCGCGTTGCGCGCGCTGCCCCCGGCGCAGCGGCTGGCCGTGGTGCTGCACCACGTGTGCGACCTGAGCGTGGAGCAGATCGCCGCGGAGACCGGCGCGCCCGCCGGCACGGTCAAGGCACGGCTGGCCCGGGGCCGCGCCGCGCTCGCCCGCCGGCTGTCGCCCGAGGAGTCCGGGACCATGACCGGGACGAAGGAGGCCACGCATGCTCCCTGACCCGACGGACCCGGCCGCGCCCGGGGAGAGCGCCGACCGGCTGACGCACGCGCTGCGCGAGGTCGCCGGGCAGGGCCGGCGGCCCGCGCCCGGCCCGGGCGCCGCCGTCCGCCGCCGGGCCGTGCTGCGCCGCCGCGCCCGCCGGGCCGGGCTGGTGTCGGCGGGCCTCGCCGTCGCGGGCGCGGCCGTCCTCACCGCCACGGCCCTGCTGGACGGCGGCGGACGGCCGGCGCCCCCGCCCGCCGCGACCGCCTCCACGACCGCCCCGGCGCCGCCCCCCTCCCCCGATGCCGACACCGCCGTCGACGACATCCGGATCGACCTGTCCGCGCTCGAACTGCGGGCAGGCGGGCGGACGTTCCCCATCTCCGCGCCCGGCATGAACCGGCCGTTCCGCGGCGATGCGGTCGCCCGGGTCACCGAACGCCTGCGGCACGCCCGGTTCAGCGCCTCGCCGACGGGCGACATCGAGCGGCACGACTGGGTGATCGCCTTCAGCGGCCCCGAGCGCGAGCCGCACTTCCTCTACGGCACCGCCGCCGCCACCGACGTCCCCGGGCGCCGCCCGTCCACGCTGAGCGTGATCGGGCTGCGCACCGCCGACGCCCGCTGGCTGTACGAGCACACCGCCGTCGGCGTCCGGGTCACGATCACCGGCAGCGGCACCTGACCGGCCGGGCGGTCAGCAGGCGGTGGCCGGGGCCACGCTCACCGCGTCGCGTTCCCAGGTGAGATGGCGGACCGTGACGGCTCCCTTGCCGCCCTTCGGCTCGATCCTCACGGTGACGCCGCTGCCGTCGGCCGCGAGGAGCTCGCCGCACAGGGCCTCCCCCCGGGTGTGCACCCGGACCGTGGGCACCGGGTCCTCCGGCCCGGGCGCCACCCAGGTGAGCAGGATCCCGGCGGCGGTGGCCAGTACGCCGGCGACGGCCGCCCAGCGCGCGGCGCCGATCCGCGCCGCGATCCGGTCCAGCTCCCGTTCCTCCCACTCCAGGAGCCTCGCGGCATGGGCGTACCGCAGCTCGTCACCGGGCCGGCCGTGCGCGGCGGACACGGCGAGGAAGGCGGCGCCGAGCAGCAGCACCAGCCCGGCCGCCACCAGCGCGACGACCGCCGTACGGCAGCCGCCGGGGAGTTCGGCGACGTTCTCCCGGCCCTTGAGGACCAGTACCGCGGCCAGCAGCCCGGTGGCGGCGCCGAGGAAGTTCCGCCAGCCCTCCGCCTGCGCCCGCGCGATCCCCAGCTGGTCGTGCGCCATCGCGTCCAGCCGCTGCTGGGCGCGCTCCAGTTCCTCGGGCTCGTATCCGCGCGCCGGTGTCATGCGCCGGTGCCCGGCCGGCGCACGGCCACCCACTTGGCCCCGCAGCCGCCGTTCTCGTGCGCGTCCCCGGGGTGCGGCAGCCGGCACCGGCAGCGCATGTAGACCTCGTCCGGCACCTCGTCCCGCGCGGCCGTCCTGCGCAACGGCCCCTTGGCGACCGTGCCGGGCCTGATGTCCGGCACCGGGTGGCTGGTCGCGCCGCGGCAGGCCGGGCACGTGCCGGTGATGACGAGCCGCCCGCCGGAGAAGTCCCAGCGAAATCCCGTCTGGTCCGGCAGGTGCCGGGACTCGAAGGGCTTGGGGTCGTGGTCGTGCGTCACGCGGTCAGCTCCTCTCGTGCGGCGGCAGACGGAACCCGAACAGCGGCGCGTAGTCGGCCAGCCGCGCGCGCACCTCGTCCACCGTCAGCTCCGTCTCCTCCGCGGCCAGTTCCAGGTGGCCCGCGCCGACCTCGCCCGACAGCACGGGGTCCCTGCCGGTGAGCCGGGCGGTGAGCAGTACGACGTCCCGCCAGTCGGGAACGCGGTCGCAGCCGGGCTCCGGGTACGGCAGCTCCAGCCCGAGCCCGGTGAACGGCCCGAGCCGCCGGTACGTCTCCCGCAGCCCCTCCCCGAGCCGGGCCGCGGCGACGACCAGGCCGAGCGGGGGGAGGGTCCAGGAGTCGTCCAGGCAGGACTGGAGGAGGGCGAGTTCGGCGGCGGTGTCGCGTTCTCCGGGTTCGGCCGGGGGCGTGAAGCCCGGGCGCACCGGGACGGTGGGGGCGCCGAGGGGGGCGTAGGCGTTGAGTTCGGCGGCGGCGGTGCGGAGGTCGATGCCGTGATTGTCGGCGAAGACGGTGAGGAGTCTCAGCGGGATGAACGACCGCCACCTGCCGTGGGGGCTCAGTACATCCTGCACGAAGTCGTCCGGGTGCAGGAGGGCGGTCTCCTCGGGCACTTCGGGCACCTCGAAGCCGTAGCCGAGCGCCTGGCTCCGCACCTGCTCCGCGATGGTGCCGATGCTCGTCTGGAAGGCGTCGGCCAGCACCACCAGCGCTACCGTCCGCAGCCGGTCGTCACGACCGACGTACCCCGCCAGCGTGGGGAACGCCGTCCCCCGTCGGCGGGCGGTCTTCCTCCCGGCGTCAAACGGCCCTACGGGCGCGGGCCTGGCGTACCAGGCGCGAGCCAGCTCGGCCGTCCGGCGCTCGACCAGACCCGCGTCGGCCAGTACGTCGACGACGGCGAGGTGCCGGGACACCGCGACGGAGTCCCCCAGTCTCTCGAAGACCCTCAGCAGTTCCCAGGGGGTCATCTCACGGTCCGCCGCACCGAGCAGCTGCGGCGGCAGGGGACCGCACCACGTGGGCGGCGTGAACGAGGCGAGCGGGCCCGGGTCCACCACCTCGACGCCCAGCGGGGCCGCCCAGCCGGTCAGCCAGGACGCCGTGGCCCCGACCGACTCCTCGCGCCGGGCGGCCAACCGGACCAGGTGCCGCAGGCCGATCGGGTCGGGAGGCAGAAACGGGGGCTTCGCGTCCAGGTCGCGGCTGAGCGCGGCGAGTTGTGACTCGTCCAGCAGGTACGGCAGCTCCGGCCCGGTGAGCCGGTAACCGAGGGGGGAGAAACGGCGGACGACCGCCTCGATCTCCGCCGGCGGGATACCGGTGTCCAGGGCTCGCCGGACAACGTCCAGCGGCCGCACGAGGGCGGGCAGCGACGGAGGACTGTTGAAGATCGTCTTGCTCGACACGTCCGCCACCAGGACGCGGCGTTCCCGCGCGTCCACGCGATGGGAACCGAGCCCCTCCAGGTCCGGCAGCGCGGGAAGCGACGGATCGAGACGCGACAGCCGGGCGAACAGCTCCGCCAGGACGCCCAGGCTCACCTTCTCCCTGGCGGACACCCGCACCAGCACCTGCCGGAGCGCCTGTTGTCCGGCCGGGTCCGGCTCCGTCTCACCACGTTCGGCCTCCTTCGTGTACTCCCCGTACAGCGTGGCCATCAGAGGCTCGGGCACGAAATCCGCCAGGGCACGGACGTCCGCCACCTCCGGAACGCGCACCCCCATGACGGCGTACCGGCGCAGACACCGGATCATCTCCCGTAGCGCGAGTCCGGTGTCCGCGGCGGCACGCAGCGGACCCGTGAAGGGCCCGAGCGGTGTTTCGGCGAACAGAGCGGCGTCGAGGGGCGCGGGCCGTGGCAGACCGGGTGGCGTGGGCAGCGGCAGCGAGACCCGTCCGACGCCCAGCACGCCGGAGCGCCACGCCTCGAAGAACCGCATGTCAAGGCCGGTGTCCAGGCCGATGGGCGGGAACTCCAGTCCGAGTATGTCGTTGTCGACGGGCAGGCAGCCCACGTCCCGCAACGCGACCACCCGTCGTTCACCGTCCCAGACGTCGCGCCCCCGCTGGACCGGTACCGACACCCGCACATCGTGCGCCATCAGCTCCCCGAGGACGTCCTGGGCGAGTCGGGGCCAGGACTTGGTGAGTCTCCACAGCCACTCCAGCGGGAAGGGCTGCCACGCCGAGCGGACCAGTGCGGGGACGGCTTCCTTCAGGTCCTCCTCCACGCGACGCTCGTCGTACCCGAGGAAGCGGTTGCGGTCGACGCTCAGCTCGGGCCGGTGCCTGCCGCGCAGGTTGATCACGTATCCCTCGGGGCGCACGGCCCTGGAGACCAGCAGCCCGTCCGCCAGCAGCATGCCCTCGCCCCGCACCCACCAGACGCCCTCGGTGGCGGCGATGCGCGCGCCCGGCACGGAGGAGTCGCCGTACAGCTCCCCCGGCTGCCACTCCGCCGGATCGCCGTCGTACTCCGTGGCCGTCACCCTTACCGGGCTGACCCACAGGAACTCCCGCAGGGCCGCGATCAGTGACGGGCGGCCCTCGTCCCGTTCCTCGGGATCGTCGTGCAGGTACAGACGTACCCGGGTGCCGCCGCCGAGCAGTTCGCCGTACTCGCGGACCAGGTGCATCAGGCCCGAGCCGGCGGTGACGCCGGCCCGGTGGCCGTCCAGGGCCAGGCCGGACGTGTTGACCGGGCGGGTGGTCACCTCGATCTCCTCGGCCAGCATGAAGTAGCTGAACACGCCGATGCCGAACCGGCTGTTGAGTTCCGTGGTGACGCCCCGGCGGCGCCAGCGGCGCATCTCCCGCATGCGGGCCGCGGACTGTTCGGAGCGGCGGCCGGCCTGGGCGAACAGGTCCCGCAGTTCCTCGGCCGTCATGCCGACGCCGTTGTCCTCGCACTGGATGTAGGTGCGGCCGGTGTCCGGGTCGGTGCCCTGGGTGAAGACGATGTGGCTCCCGTCGAGCTGCTCCCGCTCCGTGCGGGCACCGGCCGCCGGGGCGTGTTCGGCGTACCGGCGCCGGGCCTGGCGGACCCGGCAGGCGTCGAGGGCGTTCTGGTACAGCTCCCGCACCGCCAGCATCCGGTCGCCGTACAGCTGGGTGCCCATGATGAGCGGCTTGACCTCGTCCTCGGCGAGCCGGAACCGGGGCGGGGGCTTGTCGAAGCCGCGGTTGCGCGGCAGCAGGCCCTCCGTCTTGACCAGCTGGGGCAGGCCGTACAGGAGGTCGCCGGGGCGCAGGGCACCCTGGGCACGGCGGGTGGCGTCCGAGACGGCGGCGATCCGGGTGGCGAGCCGGTCCAGCGCGGTGAACAGGGCCGGGCCCGAGCACTTGAACACCAGCCGCCAGACGGTGCCCGGGGCGGGGCCGGGCGTCCCGTTCCCCGGCGGCCAGGCACCGCCGGCGGGCCGGAAGCCGTCGTTCGCGGCGATCTCCTCCTTGATGCCCGCCGGCCGGACCTGGGTGGGTGCGCGCGGGCCGAGGTGGTCGACCAGGACGCCGTCGAGCTGACGGGGGTCGATCGCGAGGAGTCCGGCGAGGTGCAGCAGGGTGGCCAGCTCACGGGGGCGCCAGCTCCACCGGTCCGCCTCTCCGCACAGGTAGGCGCACAGGTCGGTGTCCCAGGGCGCGCCGTCCGGGGCGACGGTGCCGGCCGGGGTGCCGGTGCCCAGCTGGGAGACGACGTGGACGACGGCGCGCCGCAGCACACCGCGCTCCTCGGTGCCCAGGGTGAGGCCGGCCGCGCTCTCCGCCGCCCGCACCAGCAGGTCGACCGCGGCGCGCAGGCTGTCCAGCTCGGCGTCCCCGCGCTGCTCCCACAGCAGGTCCCAGTCGGCGAGGAAGCGGTGCCGCAGCCAGTACTCGGCGCTGCGCGCGTCGGCCTCGTGCCCGCGGCGCAGCAGGGTCCGGCGGGTGGCCTCGATCTGCCGGTGGGCGCGCCGCACGTCGGCCATGTCCCGGTCGAGATGGGCCGGGAAGCTGTCCTCGGGCAGCTCGCGCGCCGGGGCGGCGTGGTCCGGGCCGTCGCCGTGCAGGGTGCGCAGCGCGGCCAGGCCGCAGGACAGCGCGGCCTCGCGCAGGAACGGCGCGCCGAGGAGCACCACGGTCTCGATCAGGCTGAGCCGGGCGCCCGCGGCCTCCACGAGGTGGTCGAGGCGTTCGATGAGCCGTCGCGGCACGAGCGGGTCGTCCCACGGGTCGGCCTCCGGCTCGCGCAGCGCGCGCAGCGCGACGGTCTTCGTCACGACCTGCGACAGCTGCTCCTTGGCCCGGCCGCGCTGGGCGGGCGTGGTGCCGTCGGTCCGCTCCCACAGGGCGGACCGCAGGACGGCGTCCGTCCAGGGGCCGGCCGACTCGATGGCCTCGCACAGCACCGCGTCGGCGTGCGCGCCGCCCGACAGGTCCTCGCCCAGCCACCGGCTGCTGACCGTGGGCGGCCTGCGGTGGGTGTAGCCGGCCGCGATCTCCTCCGCGCGCCGCTTCACCCGCTCGATCACCTGCCGGAAGGTGCGGGCGGAGGACTCCGGGGCCAGGGTCTCGCTCAGGGCCATCGCCAGGACGCTGCCGGCGTCGGGGTGGCCCAGGGCCTCCTCGCCGGGGGAGCAGGCGCTCAGCAGGACGACGTTGTCCCAGGGGCGGCCCATCGTCAGCGTGTCGAAGGCGGGCGGCGGGACGTCTCCGCCGCTGCGGCAGGCGTCCAGGCACAGCATCACCGTGGCGCTGGAGCGCAAGGGGGCGAGCAGTTCGTCGGGGGCCACCTCGATGAGGCCGTGCGGGCCGAGGGTGCGCTCGCCGGCGCGGCCCCAGCCGGCGCGGATGTCGCTGGGGACGAGGTAGTCCTTCTCGCCGGAGCGGACGCCGTGGCCGGTGAAGTAGACGAGACCGGTGTCGCCGTCCTCCAGGGAGTTCAGGAACCGGCCCAGTTCGTCACGGATGCCGCCCTCGCCGGTGGCGTCCTCGTCGTCGAGCACGGTCACGTGCTCCGGACGGTAGCCGCTGCGCAGCAGGGTGGCGCGCAGGGTCGCGGCGTCCTTGGCGGTGAAGGGCAGGCCCGGGAACCGGCCCTTCAGCTCCTCCACCCGCTCCAGCTGCGGATAGCCGGGCACCGCGATCAGCAGGGCCCGCCGTCGCCCGGCGGTCATCGTGCCTACTCCCCTCGCCCGGCGGCGAGTTGACTCCCCGTCATGGATGGAGCGCGATTATCGCAGACGTACGGTCCGGGGGAGAGGGGTCACGGGGTTTCCAACGGGCGGGCAGGGACGCGAGGGCCGGTGCCTCACTCCTCGGGGCGGGTCCGCGCCGGCATGGAGCGGCCCGGCGGGGGGAGCTGGGCCAGCTCGCTGCGGGTGAGCAGGACGTCGCCGATGAAGAGGTCGTACAGCAGGATGCCGAGCGCGCCGCCGATCAGCGGGCCGACGATCGGGATCCACCAGTAGCCGCTGAAGGCGCCGGACACGCTGCCCGGGAACGCCAGGCTGCCCCAGCCGGCCGCGTAGGTGAGCAGGCGGGGGCCGAAGTCGCGGGCCGGGTTGATGGCGTAGCCCGCGTTGGCGCCGTAGGACATGCCGATGGCGGCGACGACGAGACCGACGACCAGGGGGCCGAGGTTGGCCCGCACGGCCTGGTTGCGCAGGTCGTTGACGGCGGCGATCAGCATCAGCAGGAACGCCGTGCCGACGATCTGGTCGATCAGCGGGCCCCAGACACCGCCGTGGAAGTAGGGGGCCGGGAAGGTGGCGAAGATGGAGAACGTGGTGTTCGTGTGCCCGTTCACCTTCGGTCCGGCCACGGTGCGGTCGAAGGCGCTGATCGCGTCGTGGTAGACGAGGTAGACCAGCGCCGCGCCGGTGAGGGCGCCGACGACCTGGGCGAACCAGTACGGCAGCACCTTGGCCCAGGAGAAGCCCCGGCGCAGGGCCATGGCCAGGGTCACCGCCGGGTTGAGGTGGGCACCGCTGACGCCGCCGGCGACATAGACGCCGAACATGACGGCGAACGCCCAGCCCCAGGCGATGAGCAGCCAGTCGCCGGCCGCCAGGAAGATCGTGGTGGTGGTGGCGGCCCGGCCGGAGCCGGGCAGCGCGGCGACCGCCATGGCGACCACGCCGCAGCCGAAGGAGATGAGGACGAAGGTCCCGAAGAACTCCGCCAGGCACTCGCCCAGCAGACCGCCCCGGCTTCTGAGCCGGGACGTCTTGACGAGCGGAGGGATGTCCACAGCCATGGAGGCCCCCTTAGAAGGAGCAATGCGGCCAATGTCACCATATTGGCCCACAACGTCACTCCCCGCAGGGCGAGTACTCCCCGGCCACCCGCAAGGACGACCCGGGGGGCGGATACGGCGGTCTCAGCCGCCCGTCTCCTGGACCGCCGGTGCCGGTTCCCGCGGCGTGTCGGCGGCGCCGGCCGGGCCCGCGTTGGCCGCCAGCAGCAGACCGGACGCGGCGATCACGGCCGCGGCGACACCCCGGGCGGCACAGGCCCACCCGGCCGGGCGTACGCGGGGGCGGACGGGGGGTGCGCAGGGTGCGGATGTACGTCCGGGCACGGCGACCTCGCAACACAACGGCGGAGCGTCAAGCATGCTTGATCCACCGTTCAACCTAGGCGCAGTCGCGTCCCGACGGCAAGGGCGGCCTGGGGCCTTGGGGCCCGGGGGGAAGCGGCGGGTGCGTGCCGAGCGGTGTGGTCCTCACACCTCCGCGCGCTCCTGCCGGCGGATGTCGGCCAGCCGCAGCGCACCGATCTGGACGGCGGCCTGGGTCGCCTCGTTCGGTACGTCGCCCAGGCCGGCGTTGGTGAGCGCGAAGGCGTCCTCGCCGACCCGGACGGCGGCCACGTCCATCGTGAGCAGGAACCGCTGCCCGTCGGAACCGGTGGCGGCGCAGGTGACGCGCAGCCCCTGGCGCGCGTCCCCGACCTCCGGCAGCGGGGCGTCCCTCACCTGCACGTCCTCCAGCAGCCCCAGTTGGGTGGCGGCCGTGAACCGGGCGCAGCGCACCGGCATCTCCGCCAGCCAGGCCAGCGCGGCGTCGACGTCCGCCGGGCGGCGGGCGCCGATCTGGAACCGCAGCTGGGCCTCGGTGTCGGCGTCGTCCAGGCCGACGGCGACGCGCGCCGGGGCGCCGAGGAGTTCGTCCATGTAGAGGGCGTCCAGCAGCCGTTGGCACTCCCCGGTCGCGGTGCGGCTCTTGAGCAGCCCGTCCCGCCAGGTGGCCGCACCGCGCGTCGCGGTCCAGGGGGCGCCGAGGTCGGTCTGGGTGATCAGCGCGGCCTGCGCCTGTTCGTCGCTGAGCGTGGACCCGTCGGCCCGCCGGGACGCCTGGGCCGACGCCGGCCGGTCGAGGGTGGGCAGCGGGTGCGGGGCGCTCGCCGGGTGGTTCAGCTGGAGGGCCGCGCAGCCTCCGCCGAGCAGCAGGCCGGTGGCGAGGAGGGGGAGCGCGACGGCGCGGGGGAGGCGGGGGACGCGCGGGGGTATCGCGGGGGACATCGGTGCCTCCTGGACTGCGTGCGGCCGGCGGGGTGCCTGGTCTCACGGCACCACCGGGCAGAGCCGCCCACCAGCGCTCGGCGCCGTACGGGTGAGGGCGTACGGGCACCGGGGGCGTTCCGCGCGACGGCCCGTACGGCCGCTGCCGCCGTCCCGTCCGTACGGCCACTGCCGCCGTCGTCCCGTCCGTACGGCGCGCCCCGCAGTGCCCGCAGCGCCCGCAGTGCCCGCAGTGCCCGCAGCGCCCGTCGAGCACGACGGCACGGCGACCGTCCCGGCGCGCTCCGGGACGCAGAGCCTCGGCAAGTCCTTCTGTTCTAGGGTCGGCTGGACGGAAGGAGACCGCCGTGACCGGTCAGCCCGTGCCCGTGATCATCGACTGCGACACCGGCGTCGACGACGCCCTGGCCCTGCTCTTCGCCGTGCGCCATCCCGGGCTCGACCTGCGGGCCGTGACCTGCGTGGCCGGGAACACCGGCGTGGACGGGGTGGTCCGCAACACCCTGACCGTGCTCGAGCGGGCGGGCGCCCCCGACATCCCGGTGGCGCGGGGCGCCGAGCGCCCGCTGGTCGAGCCGGCCCGCCGGGCGCCGGTGCACGGTGCCGACGGCATGGGCGACCTGGGGCTCCCGGTGCCCTCCCGCGTCCCGGCGGACGTGGACGCGGTCACCCTGCTGCACCGGGAGATCCTGGCCTCCCCGCGCCCCGTGACGCTGATCCCGACCGCCCCGCTGACCAACATCGCGCTGCTGCTGCGCACCCACCCCGGGGTCACCCGGAACATCGAGCGGATCGTGTTCATGGGCGGGGCGGTGACCACCGGGAACGCCACCCCGGTCGCGGAGTTCAACGTGTGGCACGACCCCGAGGCGGCGGCGGTGCTGCTGACGGCGCAGGTGCCGATCACCATGTACGGGCTGGACGTGTTCCGGCGGGTCGTCGTGCCCGGCGCGGAGGTGCGCCGGCTGCGGGCGAGCGACGAGCCCGGCGCCCGCCTGGCCGGGGACCTGCTCAGGTGCCGGCCGACCTCGCAGGGCGGGGAGCCGGGGACGGAGGAGGCGGGCGGTCTCGGCGACGCGGGCGCGGTGTGCGCGGTCGCCGATCCGGCGGGGCTCACCACCCGGCTGCTGCCGGTAGAGGTCTGCCTGGCGCCCGGCCCGGCCCGCGGCCAGACCGTCGTGGACCTCAGGCCCGGTCCCGGCGAGGCCGAGATCCACGACGACGGCCCCGAACGAGCCCGGGTGGACGTGGCGTTGGACGTGGACGTGGAGCGGTACGTGAAGCTGTACCTGGAGACGGTGGAACGGTCCTAGGCCCTGCCGGGCGGCGGTCCGGGGCGCGGCGAGGGTTTGGCGTTCGCCGCCTTCCCGCCGCTCGGGCCGGCCGCGCGGCTGCTGCCGGACGGGCTGCCCGGCGCCGGACCGACCGGGGGTGTCCCGGGGCCGCCCGGTCCGGCTCGGCGTGCCGGCCGCGGCGCCGCCCGCGGTCGCCCTGCCGCTCGCCGACCGCTCGGCGCGGGCGCGGCGGCCGCCCGCGCGGACCGGGTGACGGCGGTCCTCCGCGGGGCGGCCGAAAGCCTGGACGGCGGACCGCCGATGGCCTCCGCGCTGTCCCGGCGGATGAGGCCGCCATGACCGTCCTGCCGCCGATGCTCCGCCACACGCCGCCCCAGCCGGTGGTCCGCGCCGCGCTCGCCCGCCGGCTCAGTCGGACGGCGCCGCCCGTACCGCCCAGCGCTCCTCCACCCGTGCCAGCCGCCAGTACGCCAGCGCCGCCGCCCACACCGCCACGAACAGGCCGACGATGAGATAGCCGACGTTGTCCAGGTCGAGGCCGGCCACCCAGCCGGTCACCGGATCGGCGAGGCCGAACTTCTCGTGCACCACGCCGACCAGTTCGATCGTGCCGATGAAGAAGGCCACCGCGATGGACAGGCCGGTGATGGCGAGGTTGTAGAAGACCTTGCGGACGGGGTTGGCGAACGCCCACTGGTAGGCGAAGTTCATGAACGTGCCGTCCAGGGTGTCGAACAGGCTCATCCCGGCGGCGAAGAGCAGCGGCAGGCACAGGATCGCGTACCAGGGCAGGCCGGCCGCCGCGCCCGAACCGGCCATCACCATCAGGGTGACCTCGGTGGCCGTGTCGAAGCCGAGGCCGAAGAGGAAGCCCAGCGGATACATCTGGCCCGGGCGGGAAACGGACTTGGTCAGCCGCCCCAGCAGCCGGTTCATGAACCCCCGTGACTCCAGGTGCCGTTCCAGCTCCGTCTCGTCGTACGCGCCGGCGCGCATCGCCCGGAAGACCTTCAGGATGCCGGCGAGGGCCATCAGGTTCAGGGCGGCGATGAGATAGAGGAAGGACCCGGAGATCGTCGTACCGAGCGCTCCGAGCACCTGGTGGGTGGCGGAACCCTCGTTCATCACCTTCCCGGCCAGCGAGGTGCCGCCCGCGATCAGCAGGGCCAGCAGCACGACCACGCTGGAGTGCCCGAGGGCGAACCAGAAGCCCACCGACACCGGCCGCTTGCCGTCGGCCATCAGCTTGCGGGTGGTGTTGTCGATCGCCGCGATGTGGTCGGCGTCGAAGGCGTGCCGCACACCGAGGGTGTAGGCGGTGATCCCCAGGCCCACGCCGAACACCTGGGAACCCACCTGGTAGTGCCGTGGGGCGACCAGCAGATAGAGGATCCCGAAGGCGACGACGTGCAGGGCGAGGATCACCACCAGCAGCCCCGCCGTCTTGACGGTGTCCTCGCGTCGCCAGCGGAACGAGGGGTGCGCGGACTCGGACAGAGACGTCCCGGGCAGGTTCATATGGTCAGCTCCAGCACCTCGTGGATCTTTCTGAGCTGCCGTGGCCGGTCTCCTGGCTTACGGGTCACACGTCCGCCGTCCCTGCCTTCCCGGTCGTACGACCAGTGGCCCGGCGGTGTGCCGGACGGAACGGGAACTCCCCGATCACAGTGGCGAGGGCCGCGTCGACCTTGCATCGACTTCCCGAGCACCACGGCCCGCCCACCGTAGAGGGGCACGCGGTTTCCTGCATAGCTGCGCATTCACGCAGGTATGCAAGATCACACCGGGGCCTGTCAGGATGGGCGCATGCATCTCGTGCCTGCCGACCGTGCCGATCGTCGGACCATCGACGGTCACCGGGTGTGTGACGCGATCGCCGCCATCGGCGACGCGGGGCGTGTGCGCGCCTGGGCCGGCCGTTTCTCGTTGCTGGCCGACGCCAACCGGCTCGCGCTGCTGCTCGCGCTGCACCGGACCGGACCGCTGGCCGTCTCGGACCTGGCCATCGCCACGGGCATGAACGACCCGGCCGTGTCCCAGGCCCTGCGGCTGCTGCGCGCGGCGGGGGTCGTGGCGGGGGAGAAAGAGGGGCGCGTGGTGCGCTATCGGGTGGTGGACGAGGACGTACGGGGCCTGTTGGAGCACTGCGCCGGCTGATCGCCCCGGAAAAGGTTCCCTTTCGGGCAATGTGGACAGATACAGATTCCGTAACTGTCGTCCGTCCCTAGGGAGCCCGCATGGCAGACCGCCCGCCGGACCTCTCGTCCAGGAACCCCGACTGGTGGCGTCAGGCCGTCATCTACCAGGTGTATCCGCGCAGTTTCGCCGACGCCGACGGCGACGGCCTCGGCGACCTGAGAGGCCTGACCCAGCGGTTGTCCCACCTCGCCGCGCTCGGCGTCGACGCCCTGTGGCTGAGCCCCTTCTACCCCTCCGAACTCGCCGACGGCGGCTACGACGTCATCGACCCGCGCGGGGTCGACGAACGCCTGGGCACCCTGGACGACTTCGGCGCCCTGGTGGGTGAGGCGCACCGGCTGGGGCTGAAGGTCGTCGTGGACATCGTGCCCAATCACACCTCCCATCTGCACCGCTGGTTCCAGGAGGCGCTGCGCGCCGGGCCCGGCTCGGCCGCCCGGGAGCGGTACGTCTTCCGGGCGGGGCGCGGGGCGCACGGCGAACTGCCGCCCACGGACTGGCAGTCGGTGTTCGGCGGCAGCGCCTGGCGGCGGGTGGCCGACGGGGAGTGGTACCTGCACCTGTTCGCCCCCGAGCAGCCCGACCTGAACTGGGACAACGAGGAGGTCCGCGCCGACTTCCGCACCACCCTGCGGTTCTGGTCCGACCGGGGCGTGGACGGCTTCCGCGTGGACGTCGCGCACGGCCTGGCCAAGGACCTCACCGAGCCGCTGCGGGACCTCGGCGCCCTCGGCACGGCCGGTGAGGCGGCCCTGGCGCACCTGCCGCCGGGCAGCCACCCGTACTGGGACCGGGACGAGGTGCACGAGATCTACCGCGACTGGCGCAAGATCTTCGACGCCTACCGCCCGCCGCGCATGGCCGTCGCCGAGGCCTGGGTCCCGGACGACCGCCGGGCCCTGTACGCCCGCCCCGACGAACTCGGCCAGGCCTTCAACTTCGAGTACCTGGAGGCCCGCTGGGACGCGGAGGAGCTGCGCGGGATCATCACCGGGGCGCTGGACACGGCCCGCGCGGCCGGTGCCTCCGCGACCTGGGTGCTGTCCAACCACGACGTCGTACGGCACGCCTCCCGGCTGATGCTGCCGCCCGGCACCGGCCCGGACGCCTGGCTGCTCACCCACGGCACGGCGCCCGCCGTCGATCCGGCGGCCGGACTGCGCCGGGCCCGGGCGGCGACGCTGCTGATGCTGGCGCTGCCCGGCTCGGCGTATCTGTACCAGGGCGAGGAACTCGGCCTGCCCGAGGTCGCCGATCTGCCCACGGAGGTGCTCCAGGACCCGATCTGGGAGCAGACCGGCCACACCCGCAAGGGCCGCGACGGCTGCCGGGTGCCGCTGCCGTGGACGACGACCGGACCGTCGTACGGCTTCGGGCCCGGTGCCGGCTGGCTGCCGCAGCCCGCGTCCTTCGCGGCGTACGCGGTGGAGGCGCAGTCCGGTACGGAGGGCTCCACCCTGGAGCTGTACCGCACGGCCCTGCGGCTGCGCCGCAAGCTGCTGGACGGCGAGACGCTGGCCTGGACCCCGGGCGCGCCCGCCGGCGTGCTGGACTTCACCCGTACCGAGGCCTGGCGCAGCGTCACCAACCTGGGCGACGGGCCGGTGCCGCTGCCGCCCGGCGAGGTCCTGCTGAGCAGCGCACCGTTGCCGGGCGACGGGGTGCTGCCGCCGGACACCACCGTGTGGCTGGCCTGAGCGCTTCCGGCCGGCCCGGGCCCGCTTGCCGGGCCTACGGCGCGGCCTGGAGACGGCCCAGCTGCCGCTGGACGTTCTCCAGCGCGCCGCGCCGGCGCCCGGGCACCCTGAGGCGCAACTCCGCGAGCGCGGGACCGAGTTCGCGGGCCCGCGCGGGGTCCTCGATGCGGCCCCACTGGTGGTGGGCGCGGTCCACGGCCGCCTCCACGGCGGGCGCGTCCGCCGCCTGCCCGGCGGCCAGCCGGGCCTCGGCCACCGCCAGCCAGGCCCGGCAGCTGCGCGCCGGGTCCCCGGCGAACATCGCCAGATCGGCCCGGACCTCCCGCCAGTGCAGCGCCTGCTCGGACCCGCCGCCGTACGCCCGCGCGGCGGCCTCCTCGTACCGCGCGGCCAGTCCGTCCGCCTCGTGATGCCGCCCGCCCTGTACGGCGGCGCTGATGGCGGCATGGGGATCGGCGGCGGGTCCCTCCGCCGCCCCGCCCCGGACGGCCCCGGGCACCGTGACCGTCCCGCCCCGGACCTCGCCGACCGGCACCTCGCCGGGCGGCACCACGCCGGGCGGCACCACGCCGGGCGGCCCGGGGACGCCCCGCCCGGGGCCGTACGGGGCCGCCGGTGCCGCCCCGGCCGCCGTGTGACCCCCCGCGTGCGCGAGCAGCAGGTTGCCCCGGGTCTCCTCCGGGATCCGGCTCAGGGTCTGTTCGTGGAGGGTGGCCAGTGGCGGGCGGTGGCCGCTGCGCAGCAGGGTGGCGACCGTCTTCATGTACGCCGGCCCGGCCAGGCCCCGCCGGGCCGGCGGGGCGACACGGCCGTACACGGCGGTGTACGGGCCGCAGTCCAGGCCGCGCTCGGTGAGGTACTTCCAGGTCTCGGCGTCGGCGTGCAGATCGACGACGAGCGCGGTGTCCGCGGCCGAGCGCAGGCGCAGCTCCTCGCGGATCCAGTGCCAGGGCAGCGCGGTGTAGCGGACGGTCGCCGGGGTGGTGCGGGCCAGGGCCAGATGGGGCCGGTGCTGGCGCCGGTCCAGGTGCAGCTGGCCGGTGACGTACACGGTGAGCGGCCCGGGCGCCGCCGCGGCGGCCCGCAGCCGGGTCAGCACGGCCTGCGGCTCCAGCGGGTCGGCGAGTTCGACGACGTTCGCCGTGTCGGCGCCGGACAGCACGGCGGGGGCGACGGCCGCCAGCACCGGCAGGACGCCGGCCGCGTCCACCAGGCGCCCCCGGCCCACCGGCGAGGCCGCGAGCAGCAGCACCGTTCCGGGCATCGTGCCTCCCCCTGTCACCTGGTCCGCTGGATCCGGTCTTCAGCCAGCACCGTAACCGCTGGCGCCGCGCACCGGGGCCTCAGTACCGCAAACGTCCCTGTTCGAGGTCTTCTCCCGGCGGGCCCCCGCCGCCCGGCAGCCGGCGCACGGCGAAGATCGTGGTGTCATCCGCCAGCCGGCCCCCGGTGTGCCGCAGCACGCCGTCGCGGACCCGGCGCACCAGCCGGTGCGGGGCGGCCCGGCCCGGGTCGGCGCGGACCGCGCAGGCGATCTCGCGGACCAGGTCGTAGAACGCGCCGGGCCCGTCGCGGGCCTCGGTCACCCCGTCGGTGACCAGCAGCAGCGTCTCGTCCGGCGCCACCGGCACCCGGCGCACGGGCGGCATCCGGCCCTCCGCGAGATCGGCGCAGCCCAGCGGCATCCCCTCGCCGCTGGGCAGTTCGCGCACGCCGCGCGGGCCGACGAGCAGCGGAGGTTCGTGACCGAAGTTGACGAGCTCGAGGGTCTCCGGCGTGTCCGCCGGGAAGGCGATCAGGGCGGCCGTGGCGAACCGGTCGCCGTCGGCGGCGCCGAGCGCGGCGGTGTGGGAGCGGTGCCGCAGCATCCGGATCTCCAGCCGCTCGGCGACGGTCACGAGATCCTTCTCGTGGTACCCGGCCTCGCGGAACGTGCCGAGCAGCGCGGCGGCGGCCTCCACCGCGCCGAGTCCCTTGCCCTGCACGTCGCCGACCAGGACACGGGTGCCGTGCGGGCTGGGCTGGATGTCGTAGAAGTCCCCGCCGACCCGGGCCTCGACATCGGCCGCCAGGTACACCCCCGCCTGCTCCAGCCCGGCCCAGTCGGGCGGCAGCGGGCGCAGCACGGTGCGCCGGGTGGTGTCGGCGATGTCCCGGATGTGCACGACCTGCCGTTCCCGGCGCACGCGCACGGCGGCGGCGAGGGTGGCCAGGACGCCGCCGACGGCGACCAGGATGAAGTCGCCGAGCCCGGCCTGGTACTGCTCGGGCCAGGCGCTGTCCACGAGGACGTACGTGGCCACCGCCAGCAGTCCGTACACGGCCGTCGTCCACACCCCGCAGACCGCCGAGGAGATGCCCGGCACCAGGACGATCCAGGAGATCATCCGCAGCCTCTCCCCGGTGGCGAAGTCCAGCAGGACGACGCCGGTGAGGAGCAGCAGCGGGGGCAGCCAGGCGACGCTGCGCCCGCGCACCCGCAGCAGCGGTCGCCGCCCGTACTCCATCCACGTCACGGCCGGCAGCCCTCCATGTCCTCAGCGAAGCACGGGGCACCCCCGCACGCATCCGGGCACCGGGCACCCTCCCGGCCGAGTTGCCGGGCCACCTGCCCCGGTGTGCCCTGGTAGCGGAGGCAGATCGGGGGCGAGGAGAGAGAGGAGTGCTCTCATGGCTCAAGCGGCACCCGCGCCCGGCGGCATGTCCCGGCCCGGCCGCACGCCCGAGGTGGAGGGCCGGGCGAGCGATGTCCCCGCCCGTCCGCCCGACGTCTTCGACGCCCGCGCCCACCGGACGGCCCGGATCGCCGTACCGGTCGTTCTGGGCCTCGTCTACGGCTACTGGGCGGCGGCCAACGACCGCTCCGGCGGCCCGATCACCGGCTGGAACCTGCTGCTCGGCTTCGTCAGCGCGCTGGTGTTCGCGGTGCTGTGCGCGGCGCTGCTGGCGCTGGCGCCCCGGCTGCCGAGGGAGGTGCACGCGCTGCTGTGGACGGCCTTCGTGGGCTGTGCGTTCGGCTTCCTGTACGCCCAGTCCGGCAGGCCGGTGCTGCGCAGCGTGCTGATCGCCCTGCTGGTCGCGGCGGCCACGTTCATGGCGTTCTTCTACCGCTACTACACGCGGGAGGACGCCTTCGGGCGCCGGATCCGCTGAGCGCGTGCCCCGGCGCACGGCGTGGGTCCCGGCCGGCCGCCGGGACCCACGCGTTTCCCCGCACGCCCCTGCGCCCCACCCGAGCGGGGGCCCGGCTCCGGTCCGGCTCCACGACCCATGAGAAGCCGGCCGCGCCGGAACCACCCAGCACCAGCAAACACCCGTCCGGGTGATCCCTCCACCGGAGAGCCGCTCCGCGGCCCGGGCCCGCCCTTGCGCCGCACGGGTGCTTCCGCCGCCCGGACGCAGTGCTCCCGGTCGCGCCCGGGAGCCGGGGGGACTTGCCTGGGCATGTGCCCTCACGACGCCTCAGGAGCGCCCTGTCGGCCGTACTGATCAGCCTGTCCTGCCTCCTCGTCCCGTTCGGCGCGCTGGCGGCCTGGGCGGCGTACGGGCTGGCCGACACGGGCCGGTACGTCACCGCCATGGCGCCGCTCGCCGCCGACCCGGCCGTGCGGGAGGCCGTCGCGGACACCGTCGGCGACGGCCTCCTGCGCGCCGTGGACCAGCGCCTGGACGTCCGCCCGGCGCCCGGCACGGTGCGCCCGTTCGTCCGCGACGCGGTGCGCTCCTTCACCCAGACCCGGGCGTTCCGGCTGGCCTGGGACACCGGCAACCGGATCACCCATGACGCCGTGCTGCGGGCCCTGCGGGAGCGGGACGAACGCGCCGTCACCGTCGACCTGGCCCCCGTCACCGCCCAGGTCAAACGTCAGCTCGCCCGCGACCACGTGCCCCTCGCCGCGCGCATCCCGGTGGAACACACCGCGGTCGCCGTGCTCCCGGCGGGCCGGCTGGCCGCGCTCCGGAAGGGGTTCCACGTGCTCGAAGTCGCCGGTACCTGGCTCCCGGCCGCGTCCGTGGCGTTCGCCGCCGGCGGGGTCGCGCTCGCCGTGCGCCGTCGCCGGGCGGTGGCCGCGACCGCGCTGGGCACGGCCCTCGGCGGCGCGCTGCTGATGCTCGCGCTGCGCGTGGGGCGCGCGCTGACCCTGGCCGATCTGCCCGCCGACGCGTCGCACGGCGCGGCGGGCGCGGTCTACGACGCCCTGACCGGCTCGCTGCGCTCGGCCGCCTGGCTGCTGCTCGGCCTCGGCCTCGCCGTCGCCCTCACCGTCTGGCTCACCCGCCGGCTCCGCCTGCCCCGCCCCGCGCGACAGCGGCGACCGTCCCCGGCACCGGCTCCCCCGCCCGCCCCGGCACCGACCCGAGCCCAGGCCTGACCCCGGCGACCACGCTCCCCCGGCCCCGCACGCCCGCCACGGATCGCCCCCTCACCCCCCGGTCACGGCTCCACCCTCCCGAGCCAAATCGGCGAGGGCCGCCAGGGCCCGGGACAAATCCCGCTGCGGTGCCGAACCGAGACCGATCCTGACCGCGTCCGGAGCCCGGCCGGAACCGACGGCGAACGCCGTACCCGGGGTGACGGCGATCCCCCGGTCCAGCGCGGCGGCCGTGAAGGTGTCCGCCCACCACTGGAACGCCCCCTCACCCCCCGGTCACGGCTCCACCCTCCCGAGCCAAATCGGCGAGGGCCGCCAGGGCCCGGGACAAATCCCGCTGCGGTGCCGAACCGAGGCCGATCCTGACCGCGTCCGGAGCCCGGCCGGAACCGACGGCGAACGCCGTACCCGGGGTGACGGCGATCCCCCGGTCCAGCGCGGCGGCCGTGAAGGTGTCCGCCCGCCACGGCGCCGGCAGCTCCCACCAGGCGAAGTACGCGGCCGGGTCGGAGCGTACGGCGAACCCGGCCAGCCTCTCGGCGAGCAGCCGCTGGCGGCGCCGGGCGTCCTGCCGTTTGGCGGCCACCAGCCGGTCCACCGTGCCGTCGCCGAGCCAGCGCACCACCGCCTCCAGCGCGAAGCCGCCCGCGCTCCACCCCCCGGACCGGACGGCCCGCGCCACCGCGTCGGCGCGGCCTTCGGGCGCGACGACGAAACCGGCGGTGAGCCCGGGCGCGATCCGCTTGGACAGGCTGTCCACCAGGTGCACCAGGCCGGGCGCGAGCGCGGCGAGCGGGGGTGTGCCGCCCGGCTGGAGGAAGGCCCAGATCCGGTCCTCGACCACCGGTATCCCCAGCCTGTGGACACAGTCGGCGAGCCGCCGCAGCCGTTCGGCGCCCACGGTCAGCGAGGTCGGGTTGTGCAGGGCGGGCTGGAGGTAGAGGGCGGACAGCGGCGCGCCGCGGTGGGCGTCGGCCACCGACTCGGGCAGGGGCCCCTCGGCATCCGTGGCGAGCGGCACGAGGACCAGCCCGAGGCGCGCCGCGATCTCCTTGACCAGCGGATACGTCAGCGGCTCCACCCCGACCCGGCCGCCCGGCCGGGCCAGCGAGGCGAGGGCGGCGGCGATGGCCTGGCGGGCGTTGCCGGTGAACACGATCCGTTCCGGACCGGCCCGCAGCCCGCCCTGGGCCAGCAGGGCGGCGACCGCCTCCCGGGCCGCCGGGGTGCCCGTGGCGGCGGCCGGCCGCAGCGCCTGGCCGAGCGCGTCCGGCCGCAGCAGGGTGGTGAGGGCGGGGGCCAGCAGCTCCGCCTGGCCGGGCGCGGTGGGGTAGTTCAGCTCCAGGTTCACCAGCGGGGCACCGGCCGCCTCGGTGAGGGCGAGCCCCGGCTGTCCGTCCGGCGCGGTGGCCCGGACGAACGTACCGCGCCCGACCTCGCCCACCACCAGTCCCCGGCGCACCAGTTCGGCGTACACCCGCCCCGCCGTGGACGGCGCGATGCCCCGGCGCCGGGCGAACGCCCGCTGCGGTGGCAGCCGTTGCCCCGGGCGGAGCCGTCCGCCGGTGATGTCGGCCGCGATCCGGTCGGCGATGCGCCGGTAGTCGTCCACAAGTCCCCCTCGTCCCCGGCGCGTTGGATTGCACCGAGGGCAAAGATTTTATTGCGCCGAGCAGAAGGCCGCACCTAGGGTCATGCCCATGCCCCCCTTCCTCGCATACACCGACAAAGGCCCCGAAAACTCCTCCCGGGTTCCCCTCGTTCTCGTCCACGGCCACCCCTTCGACCGCACGATGTGGGACCCGCAGCTGGCCGGGTTCTCCGCCGGCCGCCGGGTGATCGCCCCCGATCTGCGCGGCTACGGCGCCTCCCCCGTGACCCCCGGCACGGTCCCGCTCGCCCGCCACGCCGAGGACATCGCCGAGCTGCTGGACCACCTGGCCGTGGACTCCTTCGCCCTGGCCGGCCTGTCCATGGGCGGCCAGATCGTCATGGACTGTCACGACCGCTTCGGCGACCGGATCCGCGGCCTGGTCCTCGCCGACACCTTCCCCGCCGCCGAGACCCCCGAGGGCAAACGGGGCCGCAACGCCATGGCCGACCGGCTGCTGGCCGAGGGCATGCGGGGCTACGCCGACGAGGTGCTGGAGAAGATGGTCGCCCCCTACGCCGACCCCGAGGTCAAGGCGCACGTACACCGCATGATGACCGCCACCCCGCCCGAGGGCGCCGCGGCGTCCCTGCGCGGCCGGGCCGAACGCCCCGACTACCGCGCGCTGTTGACCAGGGTCGCCGTGCCTGCCCTGGTCCTGGTCGGCGCCGACGACACCTACACCCCCGTCACCGACGCCGAGGAGATGCACGCGGCCCTGCCCGACTCGGCCCTGCACGTCATCGAGGGCGCCGCCCACCTGCCCAACCTGGAACGCCCCGAGGAGTTCAACCGCCACCTCGCCGCGTTCCTGACCAGGCTGGACGAGAACGCGTAGCCCGCCCGACGGCAAACGCACCGAAATTCACCACTCCCCCATAATGGGCGCATGCCCCGAGAGTTCCCCATCGGCCTGACCCCTCCCGACTGGCTGATGCGGAACCTCAGACCCCAGCAGGCGCCGGTCAACCGGGCCGCCGTGCTCCGCGCGGCCATCGCCCTGGCCCTCCCGCTGGCCGCCGGCCTCGCCGCGGACCGCCCGGCCTACGGAGCCCTCGCCTCCATGGGCGCCCTGTCCGGCGTCATCGGCGACACCGCCGACGCCTACCGGATGCGGGTCCTCAACATCGCCGTCCCCCAGCTCCTCGGCGCGGCCGGCGTGACCCTGGGCACCCTGGCGTACGGGCACGGCTGGTACGCGGTCGCCGCGGTCACCGGCGTCGCGCTGGTCTCCGGCATGATCTCCACGATCGGCGCGGTGGCCTCGGTGTCCGGTCTGCTGCTGCTCCTGAACTGCGTGGTCGGCGCGGGCCTGCCGCTGCCGTCCCCCTGGTGGCTGGCCCCGGCCCTGATGACCGGCGGCGGCCTGCTGGTCCTGCTCCTCGCCCTGCTGTCCTGGCCGCTGCGCGCGGGAGTCCCCGAACGGACCGCGGTCGCCGCCACCTACCGCGCGGTGGCCGACCTGCTCGCCACCGCCGGCACCGACCGCGCCGAGGCCTATGAGGAGGCCCGCCGCGCGGTCACCCAGTCCCTGAACGAGTCCTACGACCTGATCCTGGCCCGGCGCGCCCGCCACCACGGCCGCAGCCCCGACCTGACCCGGCTGCTGGCCCAGCTGAACGCGATCACCCCGGTGATCGAGGCGGCCCCCGCCGCCCACCTGGCGGCCCGGCCGCTGTGCCCGCGGATCCCCGCGGCGGTCCGCGACCTCGCCCGCAGGGTGGCGACGGACACGGCCCCCCTGCCGCCCCTGGACCTGCCCGTCCCCACCACGGAGACGGCCCGGGCGGTGGACCACGCCCTGCGCCACACCGCCGAGGTCGTCGCCGCGCCCGACGTGGACCCGCGGGGCATCGACGACCGCCTGGGCCGGCCGGCCACGCTCGGCATCCGCACGGCCCGCGCCGCGCGCAACGTCGTGCTGTCCGCCGGCTCCTGGCGCTACGGCGTCCGGCTGGCCCTCTGCATCGGCCTGGCCCAGGCGCTGGTGTCACTCGTCCCCGTACCGCGCTCCTACTGGGTCGCGCTGACCGTCACCTTCGTCCTCAAGCCGGACTTCGGCTCGGTGTTCTCCCGCGCCCTCATGCGGGCCGTGGGCACGGTGGCCGGCCTGGTGGTGGCGGCGGTGGTCCTCGCCGAGGTCCCCCTGGGCTGGTGGGACGTCCCGGTGATGTTCCTCCTCGCGCCCCTGATCCCGGCGCTGACCCCGCGGGGGTACGGCTACCAGACCGCGGCCATCACCCCGGTCATCCTCCTGCTGTCCGACGTCCTCAACCGCCAGGGCACGGCCCTGCTGCTGCCCCGGCTGAACGACTCGCTGATCGGCTGCGCGATCGCCCTGACCGCCGGCTACCTGTGCTGGCCGGAGAGCTGGCACACCCGGGTGGGCGACCGGCTGGCCGGCGCGGTGGCCGACACTGCGCTCTACGTCGAGCGGGCGTTCGGCCCCGGCACCGACCCGGCCGCGCGGGCCCGGATGCGCCGCCGGCTGTACCGGGACCTGTCCGTCATCCGCACGGAGTTCCAGCGGGCCCTGACCGAACCACCGCCGACCGGCCGGCGGGCCGCCGCGTGGTGGCCGCTCGTCGTGGCGGTCGAGCGCATCGTCGACGCCACGACGGCGGCCCGGGTCCGCGTCAAGCACGGCGCGGCACCCCCGTCGGCGGCGGAGATCGCGCAGGTGACCCTGCAACTGCGGGAGCTGGCCGAAGGCGTACGGCGGGCGCGGACCCTGACCGCCGTACGCACCGACCTCACCGGGCCCGCGGACAGCGTGCTGGAGCCGTTGCGCCAGGAGGTGGCGGCGGCCCGCTCGATCACGTCGCCGCGTTGACCGGTCCGGCATCCTCGGGCCGCTAACCTTACGTGTCCGTCCTGGCCAGCGATCACGGGCTACAACTCACGCGAAGGGGTGCGCACATGGGCATTCTCACTCTCCTGCGGAACGCGTTCGGCCGCTCACGCAAGCCACGAGCCACCGAGCCGGAGGGTGCCCCCGAGACTCCCGAGCAGCCCCCCGTCCCCGAACCCCGCCAGTCCCCCACCGAGGACCACGACCTGGTGACAGCGGCCTTCGACCACGTCAAGATCCCCCACCAGACCCCTCCGGAGCCGACAGAGCCGACAGAGCCGACGGCAACGACCCCGGAACCGGAACCGGAAGCGGCGACGGAAGCCGTCCCGGAGCCGGACGCACCGCCGAAGCCGACAGCCGAACCGGAACCGGAGCCGGAGGCGGCAGCGGAGCCCGAGCCCGAGCCGCCCACCCAGACAGCCCCGCAGGCCGCCGTCGGCGAGGAGGCCTCACAGAAGCCACCGGCACCCGACGACGAGACCCGCACAGGCAGCGCGAGCGGGAACACCCCCACCGAAGCCCAAGCCGAAGCACCCGCGGACAACCACCCGCAGGCCACCGACGACGACACCACCCCACACGAACCACCCGCACCCGACCACGAAACCCACACGGACAGTACGGACGGGAACACCCCCACCGAAGGCGAAGCCGAGGCACCGTCGGGCACCGACCCGCAGGCCACCGACGACGAGACCGCACCTCAGGGGACACCCGCACCCGACGACGAAGCCCGCGCGGGTGGTGCGGACGGGAACACCCCCACCGAAGGCGTAGCCGAGGCACCGTCGGGCACCGACCCGCAGGCCGCCGACGGCGAGACCGCACCTCAGGGGCCACCCGCACCCGACGACGAAGCCCGCACGGGTGGTGCGGGTGGGAACACGGACGCCGAAGGCGAAGCCGAGGCGGTCCCGAAGCCCAAACCCGCCACCCCCCTCGCCAAGGTCAAGACCCGCACCCCCTCCCTCGCCGCCGCCTACAAGGCCGCCACAGCCACCCTCAGGAAGAAGGACCTCACCGGCACCCGAGCGAAGCTCTACCTCGTGCTGGACCGCTCCGCGAGCATGCGCCCGTACTACAAGGACGGTTCCGCCCAGGCCCTCGCCGACCAGGCCCTCGCCCTCGCCGCCCACCTCGACGCCGACCCCGCGGTCCACGTCGTCTTCTTCTCCACGGAGGTCGACGGCACCACCGACCTCACCCTCGCCCCCGGCCACGACACGAAGATCGACGACGTGCACGCCGGCCTCGGCCGCATGGGCCGCACCAGCTACCACGCCGCCGTGACCGCCGTACTCGGCCACTACGACACGCACGTCAACAGCGACACGGTCCCCGCCCTCGTCGTCTTCCAGACCGACGGCGCCCCCGACGCCAAGACCCCCGCCACCCAGGCCCTCACCGAGGCCGCGCAGACCCACCCGGGCGTCTTCTTCTCCTTCGTCGCCTTCGGTGATCACGACAACAAGGCCTTCGACTACCTCCGCAAGCTGAAGACCCCCAACGCGTCCTTCTTCCACGCCGGCCCCGCCCCCCGCGAGCTGACGGACACCGAGCTGTACGAGGGCGTCCTCGCCGACTGGCGTCCGTGACGCACCGTAGTGCCCTGGCCGCCCCTTCCCGGTCCGCGAAACGGGAAGCGGGCGGCCCACCCGTGTCGGCTACGATTTGAAGGTTCGAAACCGCAGAAAAGCAGCGACCTGGGAGCAGCCACGATGGCTCGACACCTCATCACCAGCGCCCTTCCGTACATCAACGGGATCAAGCACCTGGGCAACATGGTGGGGTCCATGCTCCCGGCGGACGTGTACTCCCGGTATCTGCGCCAGCGGGGCCACGAGGTCCTCTACATCTGCGCGACCGACGAGCACGGCACCCCCGCCGAGCTGGCCGCCAAGGAGCAGGGCCTGCCCGTGGCGGAGTTCTGCGCCCGCGCGCACGACGCGCAGAAGGCGGTCTACGACGGCTTCGCGCTCGCCTTCGACTACTTCGGCCGCAGCTCCAGCCGGCAGAACGTCGAGATCACCCAGCACTTCGCCCGCAAGCTGAACGAGAACGGCTTCATCGAGGAGCGGGCGATCCGCCAGGTCTACAGCCCGGCCGACGGCCGCTTCCTGCCGGACCGCTATGTCGAGGGCACCTGCCCGCACTGCGGCTACGACAAGGCCCGCGGCGACCAGTGCGAGAACTGCACCCGCGTGCTGGACCCGACCGACCTGATCGACCCGCGCTCGGCGATCTCCGGCTCCACGGAGCTGGAGGTCCGCGAGACCAAGCACCTCTTCCTGCTCCAGTCCAAGCTGGAGAACGAGGTCCGCGAGTGGGTCGCCCGGCACGACAAGGACTGGCCGCAGCTCGCCTCCTCCATCGCCCACAAGTGGCTGACCGAGGGCCTGCACGACCGCGCGATCACCCGCGACCTGGACTGGGGCGTCCCGGTCCCGGCGGACACCTGGCCGGAGCTGGCGGCCGAGGGCAAGGTCTTCTACGTCTGGTTCGACGCCCCGATCGAGTACATCGGCGCGACGAAGGAGTGGGCCGACCAGGACCCGGAGAACCGGGACTGGAAGGCGTGGTGGTACGAGGCCGACGACACCGTCCGCTACACCGAGTTCATGGCCAAGGACAACGTCCCCTTCCACACGGTGATGTTCCCGGCCACCGAGCTGGGCGTGCGCGAGCCGTGGAAGAAGGTCGACTACGTCAAGGCGTTCAACTGGCTGACGTACTACGGCGGCAAGTTCTCCACCTCGCAGAAGCGGGGCGTCTTCACCGACCAGGCCCTGGACATCCTGCCCGCCGACTACTGGCGCTACTTCCTGATCGCCAACGCTCCCGAGTCGGACGACTCGTCCTTCACCTGGGAGCACTTCACCGCCACGGTGAACAAGGACCTGGCCGACACCCTCGGCAACTTCGTCAACCGCGTGCTGTCCTTCTCCAGGAAGCGGTTCGGCGAGGAGGTCCCGGCCGGCGGCGAGCCCGGTGAGGCGGAGGCGCGGCTCGGCGAGGAGATCGCCCGTCTGCTCGCCGAGTACGAGGAGCAGATGGAGGCCCTCCAGTTCCGCAAGGCCGCCGCCGCGCTGCGCGCCCTGTGGTCGGCCGGCAACTCCTACCTGGAGGAGAAGGCCCCCTGGCTGGAGATCAAGACGGACAAGGAGGGCGCGGCCCTCACCCTGCGTACGGCGATGAACCTGATCCACCTGTACGCGGTGGTCTCCGAGCCGCTGATCCCGGCCACCTCGGCGGCGATGCGCGGCGCGTTCGCCCTGCCGGACGACTCCGCCGTCTGGGTCTCCGCCGAGGAGGCCAAGGCCCTGGCCGCCGTCCCGGCCGGCACGCCCTTCACGGTCCCGCCGGTGCTGTTCGCCAAGCTGACCGACGAGGACCTGGCCGCGTACAAGGAGCGCTTCGGCGGCGAGGAGGGCTGACCCCGCCGCTTCCGTCCGCGTGAGGAGGGCGCCGGGCCGTCGCGGCCCGGCGCCCTTTCGCGTACGGCGGGGTTACTTCAGCACGCCCGCGCCGGTGGTGCCCGCCAGTTCCGCCGGCAGGTTCTCCGCCGAGGTCTGAAGGCCCGCGGTGAGCGCCGGGGTCCAGTTCACGGTCGTCCTGATCTTCTTGGAGCTCGCTGCGTTGTAGGCGGCGACCAGGTCGGTGACTGTGCCGTTGACCAGGTTGCCGCTGCCCGCGACCGCGCCGGTGCCGTCGCCGCTGAGCAGCTTGGCGACCTTGCCGCCGCTCGGCACCGTCCAGTAGTTGGCCTGCGCGACGACCTGGGCCCCCGCGCGGGAGTTGATGCTGTACTGGGGCGCGTAGCCGTCGACGGCCGTCGTGTCGTACACGTTGTTGTAGAGGTGGATCTGGCCGAGGCGGGCCAGCGGGGCCCGCTGCACGATTCCCTTCCACACGTTGTGGTGAATCGTCACACGCAGCTTGCCGGTGCTGTCCTTGTCGCTGGAGCCGATCAGCATCGTCTTGTCGTGGTCGGTGAACCGGTTGCGCTCGACGGTCACCAGGTCGGAGCCCTTGGTGATGTCCAGGGCCCCGTCGTGGATCTGGTACTCGCGGCCGAAGTACTTCGGGTTCGCCTTGTCGAAGTGGGGGGCGTCGGTGAACGTGTTGTGGTCCGCCCAGACGTGGGTCGCGCCGCGCAGGGTGACCGAGTCGTAGTTGCTGTTCCAGTTGCCGTCGTCGCCGTCGGTCGGGTCCCACTGCGGGAAGCAGTCCTCGGTGGCGGAGAAGGCCAGATTGCGGACGATGACGTTGTCCACGTTCTGGATCTGGAGCATGCCGCCGGTGATCCCGGCGCCGGTGCCGGGCACGCCCACGATCGTGGTGTTGGCCGGCACCTTGAAGACGATGGTCTTCGCCTGCTTGTCCTGGGCGGCGGCTCGGGCCTTCTCCTGGGTGCCCGAGGGCAGCTTGGAGCGCCCGTAGACGGCCGGGTCGTAGGCCTTGAGGTAGGCAGACAGCGAGTAGCCGGTGCCGGCCGCGTAGTCGGCGCAGGTCAGCTTCCTGCCGCTGTCGTCGGTGTTGGCGTCGATCGTGCCCTTGACCTTGATGACGCGGGGCGTGGTGTCCGAGGCCGAGCCGAGCGCCTTCACGAGCTGGGCGCGGGTGGAGACGGTGAAGGTGTGCGCGGAGTCGGCCTTCGCGCCGCCGGTGGTCCCCGTGCCGGAGGCGGCCCAGCCGTCCTTGGCGGGGAGGGTCTGGTGGTACAGGTCGACGCCGTCGGCGTGCGCGTTCAGCACGAACACCCCGGCGCCCGCACCCGCGGCCAGGACGGCTGCGGACACGGCGAACAGGCGCCGCTTGCGGAGGGACCGGCGGTGGGAGGGAGCTGCCACGGAGGAGTCCTTAAAGTCTGTCGTACATGTCTTACGACTCCTCAGTGGCCGCCCGGGGAGGGAAGGTTGCCGCCGGCGCGCGCGAAATTCTCACGCGGCCTCCCCGGTGTCGCTTCCCGGGGGCGGGAGGCCGCAGAATCGTCCGCGTGGAGATCACCGAACCCCATCGCCGGCTCCTCGCGGACGCCGCCCCGGCGGGCGGCCCGTACGGCCTGGTGCTGGCCGGCGGCTACGCCCTCCAGGCGCACGGCCTGCTGAGCCGCCCGCACGCCGATGTCGACCTGGCCACCGAGAGCGCCGAGACCATGGAGCGGATCGCCGCCGCCGTCGGCGCGGCCCTGGAGGAGCGGGGGCGGCGGGTGACGGCCGGCGCGGTCACCGCGCTGACCGCGCGGCTGACGGTGACCGACCCGCCCACCGGCGAGCCGTGCGCGCTCGCGCTGCACAAGGAGACGTTCTGGCAGCCGCCGGAGCCGACCGGATACGGCCCGGCGCTCTGCCTCGCGGACGCCGTGGGGACGAAGATCCGCGCGCTGTACGACCGGGGCGCGGCCGTCGATCTCGTCGACGCCCGCGCCTGCGCGGCCCGGTTCTCGCTGCCGGACCTGGAGGAACTGGGCCGTCGGCACGCCCACGACCCGTTCGACCTGCCCACCCTCCAGTCACGGCTGACGGGCACCGACTTCTACGCCGACCGGGACTTCCTCCGGTACGGCCTGGCGGAGGGCGACATCGCCGCCCTGCGCGCCTGGGCCCAGCACTGGTCCGACGACATCGCCGAACGGCTGCTGGAGGACGGCGCGTCCCCGGACGCACCGTCCGACGACGCACCGTCCGACGACGCTCCGTCCGACGAGCAGGGCGGCTGAGCCCCGGCGTTCCCGCTTACTTCGGCTGCGGCTTGCGGATGTCCAGGTGCAGCTCGCGCAGGCGGGACTCCTCCAGCTCGGTCGGGGCGCCCATCATCAGGTCCTGGGCGTTGCCGTTGAGCGGGAAGGCGATCGTCTCGCGGATGTTGGGCTCGTCCGCGAGGAGCATGACGATCCGGTCCACGCCCGGGGCGATGCCGCCGTGCGGCGGGGCGCCGAAGCGGAACGCGCGGAGCATGCCCGCGAACTCGCGCTCGGTGGTCTCACGGTCGTAGCCCGCGATCTCGAACGCCTTCAGCATGATGTCCGGCTCGTGGTTCCGGATCGCGCCGGAGGACAGCTCCACGCCGTTGCAGACGATGTCGTACTGCCAGGCCAGGATGTCCAGCGGGTCCTGCGTCTCCAGCGCCTCCATGCCGCCCTGCGGCATGGAGAACGGGTTGTGCGAGAAGTCGATCTTCCCGGTGTCCTCGTCCTTCTCGAACATCGGGAAGTCGACGATCCAGCAGAACCGGAAGACGTTCTCCTCGAAGTGGCCGGCGCGCTTGGCGGCCTCGACGCGGACCGCGCCCATGATCTTGGAGACCTCGTCGAACTCACCCGCGCCGAAGAAGACCGCGTGGCCGGGGGCCAGCGACAGGCGCTTGGTCAGCTCGGCGACGTTCTCCTCGGTGAGGAACTTCGCGATCGGGCCGGACAGCGTGCCGTCCTCGCCGACCCGGACCCAGGCCAGGCCCTTGGCGCCCAGCGACACGGCGAAGTCGCCGAGCTGGTCGAAGAACTTGCGCGGCTGGTCCTGGACGGCCGGCACCGGCAGGGCGCGCACGTGCTTGCCGGCGAACGCCTTGAACTCCGAGCCCTCGAAGACATCGGTGATGTCCACCAGCTCCAGCTTGGCGCGCAGGTCCGGCTTGTCGGAGCCGTACTTGAGCATCGCCTCGCGGAACGGGATCCGCGGGAACGGGGAGGTGACGTGCCGGCCGCCGCCGAACTCCTCGAACAGCTCGGTCATCAGCTGCTCGATGGGCTGGAAGACGTCCTCCTGCTCGACGAAGCTCATCTCGACGTCGAGCTGGTAGAACTCGCCCGGCGAGCGGTCGGCGCGGGCGTCCTCGTCGCGGAAGCAGGGCGCGATCTGGAAGTAACGGTCGAAGCCGGAGATCATCAGCAGCTGCTTGAACTGCTGCGGGGCCTGCGGCAGGGCGTAGAACCGGCCCGGGTGCAGCCGGGAGGGGACCACGAAGTCACGGGCGCCCTCGGGGGAGGTCGCCGTCAGGATCGGGGTGGCCATCTCGTTGAAGCCGAGCGCCGTCATCTTCTGGCGGATGGCGCCGATGACCGCCGTACGCAGCATGATGTTGCGGTGCATGCGCTCGCGGCGCAGGTCCAGGAAGCGGTACTCCAGGCGCCGCTCCTCGTTGACCCCGTCCTCGGTGTTGATCGTGAAGGGCAGCGGCTGGGCAGCGCCGAGCAGCTCGACCTCGGCGACCTCGACCTCGATCTCGCCGGTGGGCAGATCGGGGTTCACGTTCTCGGTTCCACGTGAAACAACGCGGCCGTCGACGCGGACCGTGGACTCCTTGGAGATCGTGTCCAGTGCCTCGTACGCCGGGGTGCCGGGGCGGGCGACCAGCTGCGTGATGCCGTAGTGGTCGCGCAGATCGATGAAGAGGATGCCGCCCAGGTCGCGCCGATTGTGCAGCCAGCCACTCAGCCGGACGTCGGTGCCGACGTCAGAGGCGCGGAGCTGGCCGCAGGTGTGGGACCTGTACCGATGCATCGTCGTTCATCCAGTCTGTGCGGATCGGGTGTCGCCAGGCGGGTACGGCCTAGGCCATCCCAAGGGTACCGGGCACCCCATGAACGACTCCCCACCATTACCGCCCGCCCGCCTAGGTGGCAGCCATCGGGCCCCCCTCCATAAAGTGGGGCAATGCGCACCGGTGAGCCCCTGCCGTCCGTCGGGGAGGTCCTCGCCGCCCTCGCGACCGGACTGTGGCACTGGGACACGGCTGCCGGACTGGTCACCCTGGACGCGGAGGCGGCACGGCTGCTCGGGCTGCCCGCCGAGCCGGTCACCCTCACCGAGGCCCAGACCCGGGCCCGGCTGCACCCCGTCGACTGGAACGAGATCACCGGAGTGGTGCGGCTGGCCGCCGACGAGGGCACCCTCGCCGAGGTCCGCATCCGGGTCATGGACGCCGGGGGCACCGTCCTGCGGGTGGTCCGCAGCCGCTCCAAGCCGTCCTTCGACCCCGAGCGGCGCACCTACGAACTGATCGGCACCCTCCAGGAGGTCACCGAGCCCGCCCCCGGCACCGCGGCGGCCCGCAGCGCGGTCACCGGCGACTGGCGGCGCTCCCGGGAGGCGTTCCTGCTGGACGCGGGCCGGGCGCTGGCGGAGGCGCGGTCCACGGCCGAGGTGCTGCGGGTGGCCGGCGGCCTGTCGATGCCGGGTTTCTCCCCGGACGGGCTCGTGGTCTACGGCGTGGAGGGCGACCGGCTGACGATCACCGGCCAGCACGGACACCACCCCGGCGACATGAACCCCTTCTCCCACATGCCGCTGGACACCGACTACCCGGCCGCCGAGGTGGTCCGCACCGGCCGGGCCGTCTATCTGTCCTCCCCGGAGGAGTACCGGGAGCGCTACCCGGCCACCTGGCCGCTCGCCCGGCGTTTCGGCCGCCGCTCGTGGGCGTTCCTGCCGCTGACGGCCGCCGGGCGCACCAGGGGAGCCTGGATGGCCGCGTTCACCTACCCGGTGGCGTTCACGCCCGACGAGCGGGCGGTGCTGACCACGGTCGCCCGGATGCTCGCCCAGGCGCTGTCCCGGGCCGGCGCCGCCGAGTCGGAGCGGGAGCTCGCCGAGGGCCTGCAACGCTCCATGCTGCCGTCGCTGGGCCCGGACATCCCGGGGCTGCGGATCGCCGCCCGGTACATCCCGACCGGCGGCGGGCTCCAGGTCGGCGGCGACTGGTACGACATGATCCCGCTGCCCTCCGGGCGCTTCGCGCTGGTCATCGGGGACGTGCAGGGCCATGACGTGCGCGCGGCCGGGATCATGGGCCAGCTGCGCATCGCGCTGCGCGCCTACGCCGCCGAGGGGCACCGCCCGGACGCCGTCCTCTCCCGCGCCGCCCGCTTCCTGCACGGGGTCACGGACGGCTCCGGGCCCGACGCCCTGTCCGACCCCCGGTTCGCGACCTGCCTGTACGTGGAGGCCGACCCGGCGACCGGCATGCTGGAGATCGCCCGCGCCGGGCACCCGGACCCGGTGATCCGGATGGCGGACGGCACGGTGATGATGCGGCCGACGGCGGGCGGGCTGCCGCTGGGCGTCGACCCGGACGCCGACTATCCGACGACCCGGTTCACCCTCGAACCCGACGAGACGCTGATGCTGTGCACCGACGGTCTGATCGAGACCGTCGGGCACGACCTGGAGAGCGGCTGGCGCCGGCTGCGGACGCTGCTGGAGGACCACCGGGCGGGCGAGTACCGCCAGGAGGACCTGGAGGGACTGGCCGACGCCCTGGTGCAGGCGGTGCACGGACCGTCCTCGCACCACACCACCGGCCCGCTGGCCGACCGCCGCGAGGACGACATCGCGCTGGTGCTGCTGTGCCGGCCGGCCGAGGCCCGCGGGCGCGGCGGCACCGGCGCGGCGGGGCCGCCGGTGCGGCGCACCCTGCTGTCGGTGGCCCAGGACGAGCCGGACCGGATCGCCGAGGCCCGCCAGCACCTGCGCGAGCTGCTGCACGACTGGGCCTCTTCCGACCAGGTGGACTCGGCGGTGCTGCTGGTCTCCGAGATGGTCACCAACGTGCTGGTGCACACCGACGCCGACGCGCTGCTGCTCGCCGAGGTCCTCCGCGCGGAGGGCGGGCGACGGCTGCGGGTGGAGGTCTTCGACACCGGGGACGACCTGCCGCACAAGCGCCGCCCCGGCGAGCTGGCCTCCTCCGGCCGCGGCCTGATGCTGATCGAGCTCCTCGCGGACACCTGGGGCGTGGCCCCCCGGGGCGAGGGCAAGAGCATCTGGTTCGAACTGCGGGAACGGACGGGCGCGGAGCCCCCCGGCACCCCGCCGGGGACATACGTGCCGTAGGCGCGCTAGGGAGTGGCGGGGCCCTCCCGCGGGGGTCCGGCGCGGCGGTCGCGCAGTTCGGCCGCGACGCCGAAGGCCGCCGCGGTCACCGGTACCGCGAGGAGCATGCCGAGGATGCCCGCGACGGAGGCGCCCGCGGTGAGCGCCACCAGCACCACGGCCGGGTGCATCTGCACGGTCCGGCTCTGGATCACCGGTTGCAGCACGTGCCCCTCCAGCACCTGCACGGCGAGCACCACCCCGAGCGCCCACAGCGCGATCACGAAGCCCCGGTCGGCGAGGGCGACCAGCACGGCCACCGTGCCGGAGATGAAGGCGCCGAGATAGGGGATGTAGGCGCCGACGAAGACCAGCGCGCCGAGCCCGATCGCGCCGGGCACCCTGAGGACCAGCAGGCCGACGGTGATGCACAGGGCGTCGATGAGCGCGATGAGGGTCGTCCCGCGCATGAACCCCTCCACCGCGGCGAAGGCCCGCCGGGCGATGGCCTCCAGGGTGTCGGCGCTGTCGCCGGGCGCGAGGGAACGCAGTGCGTCCAGGGCTCGGTGGGAGTCGCGCAGGAAGAAGAAGACGAGCAGCAGCGCGAGGACGGCCATGGCGAGGGACTCGGCGACCACGCTGACCCCGCTGACGACGTTGGACGCGGCCGTCCCGCCGAACCTGCGCAGCAGCCCGGGCACCTTGGCGGTGAGGTCGTCCAGCCCGGTCCCGGAGGCCCCGAAGTGCCGCGCGACCCCCTTGGCGGCGTCCCGCAGCGAGGCGAGGATCTCCGCGCCGCTGTCGACGAGCGCGGCGACGACGATGTACACGGCGCCGCCGACGACGGCCACGACGGCGGCGCAGGTGAGGCCGGCCGCCAGCGACGCCTGTACCCCGGCCCGCACCAGCCACCGGTACAGCGGTCCGAGCAGCGCGGTGCCGAGCAGGGCGAGCAGCACCGGTGTGACGGCCGTGCGCAGCTCACCGCACAGCTGTACGCCGACCCAGCCCACCCCGGCGAGGAGCAGCAGCACGGCGCACCAGGCGGCGAGCCGGCGGACGGGTTCTGGCAGCGGTGGCACGCTCCCAGCCGATCACACGGACCGCCCGCTGTCCCGTCGCACGGGTCCGGACGGGCGAGGGGCGCCCGTCCGGACCCGAGGGATCAGATGCCGCCCTCGGTCATGCCGTGCACCGCCGGGACCTGCCCGAACCGGCCCTTCTTGAAGTCCTCGAAGGCCTGCACCAGTTCGTCCCTGGTGTTCATGACGAACGGGCCGTAGTGGGCCATCGGCTCCCGGATCGGCCGGCCGCCGAGGAGGACGACCTCCAGGTCCGGGGTGTGCGCGTCCTGCCGCTCGTCGGCGCGGACGGTCAGCGCGGAGCCGGCGCCGAAGACGGCCGTCTGGCCCGTGCGGACCGGGCGGTGCTCCGTACCGACGCTGCCGCGGCCCGCGAGGACGTACGCGAGGCCGTTGAAGTCCTCCCGCCACGGCAGGGTGATCTCCGCGCCCGGGGCGAGGGTCGCGTGGATCATCGTGATCGGCGTGTGGGTGACGCCGGGGCCCTGGTGGCCGTCCAGCTCGCCGGCGATGACGCGCAGCAGGGCGCCGCCGTCGGGGGAGGTGAGCAGTTGGACGGTGCCGCCGCGGATGTCCTGGTACCGCGGTGCCATCATCTTGTCCTTGGCGGGCAGGTTCACCCACAGCTGGAGGCCGTGGAAGAGACCGCCGGACACCACCAGGGACTCCGGCGGTGCCTCGATGTGGAGCAGGCCGGAGCCGGCCGTCATCCACTGGGTGTCGCCGTTGGTGATGGTGCCCCCGCCGCCGTGCGAGTCCTGGTGGTCGAAGACGCCGTCGATGATGTAGGTGACGGTCTCGAAGCCGCGGTGCGGGTGCCAGGGCGTTCCCTTCGGCTCGCCCGGCGCGTACTCCACCTCCCCCATCTGGTCCATCATGATGAACGGGTCGAGGTGGCGGTAGTTGATCCCCGCGAACGCCCGGCGCACCGGGAATCCCTCCCCCTCGAAACCGCTCGGGGCGGTCGTGACGGTCAGCACGGGACGTGCCACGGCGTCGGCGGGAGCGGTCACACGGGGCAGCGTCAACGGGTTCTCGACGGTCACTGCGGGCATGGCGGGTACCTCCTTGGTACGCCCACTTTAGTTGAGCGTTGAACTTCTCGCCACCGACAACAGAAGGGGCCCGGAGGGAATTCCCTCCGGGCCCCGCGACCGGGTGCCGGCTCAGCCGCCGCCGTACATGCGCCGCATCGCGAAGTCGACCATCTGCTCGACCGCCTTGGCGTCGAACACGATCCGGTGCTCGCCCTCCATGTCCAGGACGAAGCCGTAGCCGGTGGGCAGCAGGTCGATCACCTCGGCGCCGGTGATCACGAAGTACTTGGACTCCTTGCCCGCGTACCGGCGCAGCTCCTTCAGCGAGGTGAACATCGGGATGACCGGCTGCTGGGTGTTGTGCAGGGCGAGGAAGCCCGGCGTGTCGCCGCGCGGGCAGTACACCTTGGAGGTGGCGAAGATCTGCTGGAAGTCCTCGGCGGCCATCTGCCCGGTGGTGAAGGCGCGCACCGCGTCCGCGAGCGAGGGCGGGGACGGCTCCGGATAGAGCGGCGGCTGCTGGCCGTACCCGCCGACACCGCCCGGCATCTGCTGCTGCGGCGGGGCGTACTGCTGCTGAGCGCCCACGTTCTGGTCGTAGCCGTACATGAGGAGAAGCGTACCGAGCCGGCCCTTCACCCGGATGGCGTACGGCGTCGGTCCGGCGACGCGTCGCACCCGGCCCCGAGGCATCGACTCACCCGGACGGCGGAGCGCGCAGGCGTGTTCACAGGGCACTCGGAGGGGGCATGCACCTGGCGTGCGCGGGAGCTCGCGGCGGTGATTGAGACGCGTCACAGATGACCCGATCGGGGTTGCGTCTTATTACCGGCGGGTAGCATCATCGTAGCTACTTGTTGGTACGTGAACTAGGTGCGAGGAGTCAGTGCCTCGCCGATCCCTCTACGGAGCCGTCGCCATGGGGCACTACAAGTCGAATCTGCGCGACATCGAGTTCAACCTCTTCGAAGTACTCGGGCGCGACAAGGTGTACGGCACCGGCCCGTTCGAGGAGATGGACGTCGACACCGCCAAGAGCATCCTGGAGGAGATGACCCGCCTCTCGGAGAACGAGCTGGCCGCGTCCTTCGCCGACGCCGACCGCAACCCGCCGGTCTTCGACCCGGAGACCAACACCGCGCCGGTCCCCGAGTCCTTCAAGAAGAGCTACCAGGCCTACATGGACTCCGAGTACTGGCGCCTCGGCCTGCCCGAGGAGATCGGCGGCACCACCTCGCCGCGCTCCCTGATCTGGGCCTACGCCGAGCTGATCCTGGGCGCCAACCCGGCCGTGTGGATGTACTCCTCGGGCCCCGCGTTCGCCGGCATCCTCTTCGAGGAGGGCAACGAGGTCCAGAAGCACATCGCGAAGATCGCCACCGAGAAGCAGTGGGGCTCCACCATGGTGCTCACCGAGCCGGACGCCGGCTCGGACGTGGGCGCCGGCCGCACCAAGGCGGTCCAGCAGGAGGACGGCTCCTGGCACATCGAGGGCGTGAAGCGCTTCATCACCTCGGGTGAGCACGACATGTCGGAGAACATCCTCCACTACGTGCTCGCGCGTCCCGAGGGCGCCGGCCCCGGCACCAAGGGCCTGTCCCTCTTCCTCGTGCCGAAGTACCTGTTCGACTTCGAGACCGGCGAGCTGGGCGAGCGCAACGGCGTCTACGCCACCAACGTCGAGCACAAGATGGGCCTGAAGGCGTCCAACACGTGCGAGATGACCTTCGGCGACCGGCACCCCGCCAAGGGCTGGCTGATCGGCGACAAGCACGACGGCATCCGCCAGATGTTCCGCATCATCGAGTTCGCCCGCATGATGGTCGGCACGAAGGCGATCTCCACGCTGTCCACCGGCTACCTGAACGCGCTGGAGTACGCCAAGGAGCGCGTCCAGGGCCCGGACCTGGCGAACTTCATGGACAAGACCGCGCCCAAGGTCACCATCACCCACCACCCCGACGTGCGCCGCTCGCTCATGACGCAGAAGGCGTACGCGGAGGGCATGCGCGCCCTGGTGATGTACACCGCCTCGGTCCAGGACGCCATCCAGATCAAGGAGGCGACCGGCGAGGACGCCTCCGCCGAGCACGCCCTGAACGACCTGCTGCTGCCCATCGTCAAGGGCTACGGCTCCGAGAAGGCCTACGAGCTGCTCGCCCAGTCGCTGCAGACCTTCGGCGGCTCCGGCTTCCTCCAGGAGTACCCGATCGAGCAGTACATCCGGGACTCCAAGATCGACACCCTGTACGAGGGCACGACGGCGATCCAGGGCCAGGACTTCTTCTTCCGGAAGATCGTCCGCAACCAGGGCGCCGCGCTGAACTCCCTCGCCGAGGACATCAAGAAGTTCCTGGCGCTCGGCACCGGCGGCGAGGAGCTGGCCGGCGCCCGCGAGCAGCTCGCCAAGGCGGCCGTGGAGCTGGAGGCGATCGTCGGCCTGATGCTGACCGACCTGGCCGCCACCGAGCAGGACGCCAAGAACATCTACAAGGTCGGCCTGAACACCACCCGCCTGCTCATGGCCTCCGGTGACGTGGTCGTCGGCTACCTCCTCCTCAAGGGCGCCGCCATCGCCGCCGAGAAGCTGGCCACCGCCTCGGCGAAGGACAAGGCGTTCTACACCGGCAAGATCGCCGCGGCGAAGTTCTTCGCGGCGAACGTCCTGCCGGGCGTCACCCTCGCCCGCAAGGTCGCCGGCCATGTCGAGCTGGACCTGATGGAGCTGGACGAGGCCGCCTTCTAGGCCGCGGCGTTCCGGGCGTCCGGTTTTCCGACGTTCCGGACGTCCCCGTCGATTCCTCGCGCGGGCCCGCTCTCTTTCCGGGAGCGGGCCCGCGCACGTCGTTAAGGTGAATCCCATGAGCGCACCAGCCCGCTTCGACCGCGGCCACACCGACGACCTGATGTCCTTCCTGGCGGCGAGCCCGTCGCCGTACCACGCCGTGGCGAACACCGCCGAGCGACTGGAGAAGGCGGGCTTCCGGCAGGTCGCGGAGACGGACGCCTGGGACGGGACGCACGGCGGCAAGTACGTGCTGCGCGGCGGCGCGATCGTGGCCTGGTACGTGCCCGAGGGCGCCGAGGCGCACACCCCCTTCCACATCATCGGCGCGCACACCGACTCCCCGAGCCTGAGGGTCAAGCCGCGCCCGGACAGCGGGGCGCACGGCTGGCGCCAGGTGGCCGTGGAGATCTACGGCGGCCCGCTGCTCAACTCCTGGCTGGACCGGGACCTCGGGCTGGCCGGCCGGCTCACCCTGCGCGACGGCTCCTGTGTCCTGGTCAACGTGGACCGGCCGCTGCTGCGGGTGCCGCAGCTCGCCATCCACCTGGACCGCACGGTCGGCTCCGAGGGGCTCAAGCTGGACAAGCAGCGGCACCTCCAGCCGGTGTGGGGCCTCGGCGACGAGGTGCGCGACGGCGACCTCATCGCCTTCCTGGAGCAGGAGGCCGGGCTCACGGCGGGCTCGGTGACCGGCTGGGACCTGATGACCCACCCGGTGGAGCCGCCGGCCTACCTCGGCCGGGACCGGGAGCTGGTCGCCGGTCCGCGCATGGACAATCTGCTGTCCGTGCACGCCGGGGCCGCCGCCCTCACCGCCGTCGCGGCCTCCGGTGCCCCGCTCACCCGCATCCCGGTACTGGCCGCCTTCGACCACGAGGAGAACGGCTCCCAGTCGGACACCGGCGCCGACGGCCCGCTGCTCGGCTCCGTCCTGGAGCGCTCGGTCCTCGCCCGCGGCGGGTCCTTCGAGGACCGGGCCCGCGCCTTCGCCGCCTCGGTCTGCCTGTCCTCCGACACCGGTCACGCCGTGCACCCCAACTACGCCGAGCGGCACGACCCGACCCACCACCCGCGGGTCAACGGCGGCCCCATCCTCAAGGTCAACGTCAACAACCGCTACGCGACCGACGGTTCGGGCCGCGCGGTGTTCGCCGCGGCCTGCGAGAAGGCGGGCGTGCCCTTCCAGAGCTTCGTCTCGAACAACTCCATGCCGTGCGGCACCACCATCGGCCCGATCACCGCGGCACGGCACGGCATCCGCACGGTGGACATCGGCGTGGCGATCCTCTCCATGCACAGCGTCCGCGAACTGTGCGGCGCCGACGACCCGTTCCTCCTCGCGAACGCCCTGACGGCCTTCCTGGAGGGCTAGGTCCCGTCGTCGAACTCCCTGCGCGCGCCCGGGATTCGGCGACCGGGCCTAGCCGCGACCCCGCCGGGTACCCGGACGACACCGGAGATTCCGGAACCGGAAGGGGAGGCGAGGTCTCATGGGTCTCGGCGGATGCATCATCCTCATCGGCGTGGGGGCCATTCTGACGTTCGCGACCGACTGGCACATGAAGGGCGTCAACGTCACCGTCGTCGGCCTGATCCTGATGGCCGTGGGCCTGATCGGCATCGCGACGTTCAGCGGCATCGCCCGCCGCCGCCGCGTGGTCGTCCCGCCGACGACGCCGGTGGTGGAGGAGGACCCCCACCGCCACCACCACCGCGTCGACGGCTACTCGGACGGCTACGGCGTCTGACGTGCCGTCCGCCTACTGCTCGTCCATACCCGCCAGGACGAGCGGCAGGCGGTCCGTCCCGTCCGCCGCGAGGCGCAGCGGGACGCCCCAGTCCTGCTGGTGCACGTGGCAGGCGGGGTACTCGTTGGCGGGGTCGTCGTCGCAGGACGCGGCCATCGCGGAGACGTGCAGGACGCCCTCGGTCACGGCCGGGTTCAGTTCGAGGTCACGGGACAGGTCCGTGTCCGCCTCGTCGCCCTTGAGCAGCAGCTCGGGCGGGGTGGCGGAGACCAGCAGGCGGGTCGAGGGGCCGTAGCGGGTGTCGAGCTTCTGGCCCGCGGGCGCCTGGAAGATCACGTCCAGGCGGAGGCGGCCGGGGGCGACCTCGGTGGCCGCCCGCCGGGCGCGGTGGGCGACCGACTCCACGCGCACCGCTTCTTCGGGCAGCCGCAGCCGGGTCAGCCGGTGCCGGGCCGACTCCACCACCACGATGTCCTCGCCGGCGAGGACGGCGTCGCTGGGCTCGCGCAGATCGGTGGCGAGCGTGGTGACCTCGCCGGTGGCGGGGTCGTAGCGGCGCAGGGCGTGGTTGTAGGTGTCGGCGACGGCGACCGAGCCGTCCGGCAGCGCGGTGACGCCCAGCGGGTGCTGGAAAAGCGCCTGGTCCGCGGCGCCGTCCCGGTGGCCGAAGTCGAACAAACCGGTGCCGACGGCGGTGTGCACCCGCCCGTCGGGGTCCACCCAGCGCAGGGCGCTCGTCTCGGAGTCGGCGAGCCACAGCCGGCCGGCGGTTGCCGCGAGGCCGGAGGGCTGGGCGAACCAGGCCTCGGCTCCGGAACCGTCCACCAGGCCCTCGTTGGTGGTGCCGGCCGCCACGGCCACCGTCCCGCCCTCGGGGTCGTAGGTCCACAGCTGGTGGACGCCCGCCATCGCGATCCACACCTTCCCGCCGAAGACCGCCACGTCCCACGGGGAGGAGAGATCCACCTCACGGGCCGGACCGGAGGTCGCCGAGCCCTGCCACCACTGTCTGCCGGTGCCCGCCAGAGTGGTCACCTCACCGGTGGCGGGGTCCAGGCGGCGCAGGGCGTGGTTGACGGTGTCGGCGACCACCACCGAGCCGTCGTCCAGCAGGGCCAGCCCCTGCGGCTCGTTGAAGGACGCCTGGTCCGGGCCGCCGTCGGCGAAGCCGCGCGCGCCGGAGCCGAGCCGCCGCACGACCGTCTCGGCGTCCTCGGCCAGCTCCACCAGCTGATGCCGGGTGGTGTCGCTGACCAGGAAGTTCCCCGACGGCAGCAGCAGCGCCTTGCCGGGGAAGCGCAGCGACGTCGGCTCGGGCTCCGGCGGCACATAGGGGCCGTCGCCGCGGCGCAGGGTGCCCTTCGCCCCGTGCTCGGCCTCCAGCTCCCCGACCAGCCGCTCGATGGCGTGCGCGTGGCCCTCGCCGGCGTGCTGGGCGACGACGTAGCCCTCGGGGTCGATCACCACGAGGGTGGGCCAGGCGCGCACCGCGTACTGCTTCCAGGTGGCCAGCTCCGGGTCGTCCAGGACCGGGTGCGCCACGCCGTAACGCTCGACGGCGTCCACGACCGCCCGGTGGTCCGCCTCGTGCACGAACTTCGGCGAGTGCACCCCGATCACCACGAGCGTGTCCCGGTGCTTCTCCTCCAGCTCGCGCAGCTCGTCCAGGACGTGCAGGCAGTTGATGCAGCAGAAGGTCCAGAAGTCCAGGAGGACTATGCGTCCGCGCAGGTCGGCAAGGGTGTACTGCTGGCCTCCCGTGTTCAGCCAGCCGCCCTTGCCGATCAGCTCGGGGGCGCGTACTCGGGCGCGTCGGGGTGCGGGGTCGTTCATGGATCCAGGGTGCCACCTGGCGCCGACGGACGTTCCGGCGCCTGTGGACAACCCCGCTGACGCGCCCCGGGCTGTGGACGACGGGCCGGGTCGTCAGTCCTGGCGGACCACGTTCCGGCCGGGGCCGCCGGACAGGGTGTCGCGGCCCGGGCCGCCGTAGAGCCGGTCGTTGCCGCTGTTGCCGTAGATCCGGTCGTTGCCGCCGTTGCCGTACAGCACGTCGTCGCCCTTGCCGCCGTACAGCTCGTCGGCGCCGGCGCCGCCGGTGATCCTGTCCTTGCCGTCGTCGCCGGTCAGGTACTGGGAGCCGGCACCGCCGTGCAGCGTGTCGTCGCCCTTGCCGCCCTGCGCGATGTTGCCGCCGCCGGCCGCGGTGATCGTGTCGTTGCCGTCGCCGCCCCAGGCCAGGCCCTCCTTGCCGACCGTGAGGGTGTCGTTGCCCGCGTCGCCCGAGACGTAGGCGCCGTCCAGACGGCCCGAGTCGGTCGCCTTGTCGTTGCCGGCCCCCAGGGAGATCTGGGCGTAGGAGTAGATCTGGTCGGTGTCGTTCCTGTACGCGACCGTGTCGTCGCGGTCGCCGAGGTTCATGACCAGGGCGGCGTAGGGGTCCTGGCTGTCCACACCGGTGACCGTGCAGGAGACCTTCGTGCGGTCCGCGGCGACGGGGTGGCCGCAGCCGTGGCCCGCCTCGACCGGCACCACGTCGTCGATCAGGTAGACGGTGCCCGTGCGGTCGGCGGTGAGCGACGCGGTGACGGTGGCCTTGTTGGCCTGTCCGGGGGCGGCCTGGTAGGTGAGCTGCCAGTCGTACCCGTTGACCTCGGCGGTGGCCGGCGCCGTGGCGGCGCCGGCCGGGCCGGCCAGGGTGAGCGGTACGGCCAGGGCCGTACCGAGGACCAGCGTCGCCGCCGAGACGGCGTGGAGCACCCGGCGGCGGGCGGGACGAGCGGGCATGGGAAACCTCCGAGAGGACGTGCGCGGTCGTGCCTTACGCACCTTCCGACTCGCGTCCCGCCCGCCCGGTTGGGCAACTTCCGCAGGAGAACGCAGAGTTCATCCGCGCGTCAGCCGGCGGCCGGGTGGATTCCGCCGCCCGGTCAGGCCAGGGCGTGGCCCGTCGTGGCGTCCACGTGGTCCGGCACCTCGTCGTGCCGGTCGCCCACCGAGAGGGTGCCGGTCGGCTCGAAGAGCATGATCTCGGTGGGCACGCGCGCGTACGGCCTGTGCTCGGTGCCGCGCGGGACGGTGAACACCGCGCCCTTGGGCAGCACCACCGTGCGCTCGCCGCCCGGCTCGCGCAGGCCGATGTGCAGCTCCCCGGACAGGACCAGGAAGAACTCGTCGGTGTGCTCGTGGACGTGCCAGACGTGCTCGCCCTCGACCTTCGCCACGCGCACGTCGTAGTCGTTGACCGTGGTGACGATGCGGGGGCTCCACCGCTCGGTGAAGGAGGCGAGGGCCTGATCGAGAAGGACGGGTGCGGTGTGTTCCGTGTGTGCCATGTGCCCATCGTGGGGGTGGCCGGGACGCCGTACGAGTGCTAGGAATCGCATATGCCGCAAGGATCCTCGCACGCCCCGCACCGGGTCGTGGTGCTCGTCGACGCGGGCGTCAACCCGTTCGAGGTCGGCGTCGCCACCGAGCTGTTCGGGCTGCCCCGGCCGGAGCTGGGGCTCGACGCGCCCCTGTACGACGTGACGCTGTGCGCGCCCGCTCCGGAGATCCGGATGAACCACGGCTTCTTCACCATGAGCGGCCTACCCGGCCTGGAGGCGGTGGACACGGCCGACACCCTGATCGTGCCCGGCCGCCCGGACAACGTCGTCCCGCGCGGCCCGGACGTGCTGGCCGCGATCCGGCGCGCGCACGCGCGGGGCACCCGGGTCGTCAGCTTCTGCACCGGCGGCTTCGCGCTCGCCGAGGCCGGGCTGCTGGACGGCCGCCGGGCCGCCACCCACTGGATGTGGGCGGACACCTTCCGGGAACTGCACCCCGCGGTGCTGCTGGAACCCGATGTGCTGTTCGTCGACGAGGGCGACATCCTCACCGCCGCGGGCAGTGCCGCCGCGCTCGACCTCGGGCTGCACCTGTGGCGCCGCGACCACGGAGCCGAACCGGCCAACACCGTCTCCCGCCGTCTGGTCTTCGCCGCCCACCGCGACGGCGGGCAGCGCCAGTTCGTGGAGCGCCCGGTGCCCGAGGTGCCCGACGAGTCCCTCGGACCGCTGCTGGCCTGGGCGCAGGAGCGGCTGGACGAGCCGCTGACCGTCGCCGATCTCGCCGCCCGCGCGGCCGTCTCCCCCGCGACCCTGCACCGCCGCTTCCGCAGCCGGCTCGGCACCACCCCGCTGGCCTGGCTCACCGGGGAGCGGGTGGCGCTGGCCTGCCGGCTGATCGAGCGGGGCGAGGAACGGCTGGACGTGGTGGCGGCGCGCAGCGGTCTGGGCACGGCGGCCAATCTGCGCGCCCGGCTGCGCGAGGCGACGGGGCTGAGCCCGTCGGCGTACCGCAAGCGGTTCGGCGGAGCGCCCCGGCAGGACGCGCCCGTGGGATGACGGTCTGTGAGGATCGCCCGCCCCGGGGGAAGCCTGACCCGTATGAGATTCCTCGTACGCGACCGGATCCTCGGCATCGGTGACGACTGGTGGATCGAGGACGAGCACGGCCGGAAGGTCTACCTCGTCGACGGCAAGGCCATGCGGCTGCGGGACACCTTCGAGCTGAAGGACGCCGAGGGCCGGGTCCTGATCGACATCCACCAGAAGATGTTCGCGCTGCGCGACACGATGGTGATCGAGCGGGACGGCGAGGTCCTCGCCCGGATCCGGCGCAAGCGGCTGTCTCTGCTGCGCCACCACTACCGGGTGGCCCTGGTGGACGGGACCGAGCTGGACGTCAGCGGCAAGATCCTGGACCGAGAGTTCGCCGTCGAGTACGACGGCGAACTCCTCGCGGTGATCTCCCGCCGTTGGCTCGCCGTCCGCGACACCTACGGCGTCGACGTCGTCCGGGAGGACGCCGATCCGGCGCTGCTCATCGCGGTCGCGGTGTGCGTGATCCACCTCGCCGAGAAGGAGGGCGAGGAGGACTGACCCCGGGCCCGGCGCCGGCCAGGGGGTGCTCAGCCCCGGTGCCGGGGCGGCTCCAGCCCGAGGACCCGGTCCTTCAGCGCCGGGAACTGCGCGCGGGTCGCGGCCACCTTCGCCGGGTCGAGGTCGACCGTGAGGACCTCCTCGCCGGAGCCGGCCTCCGCGAGCACCTCGCCCCACGGGTCCACCACGATCGAGTGACCCGCCTGGGGAACTCCGGCGTGGGTCCCGGCCGTTCCGCAGGCGAGCACGAACGCCTGGTTCTCCACCGCCCGTGCCCGGGCCAGCAGCGTCCAGTGCGCGCGTCGCCGTTCGGGCCAGCCCGCCGGGATGACCAGCGTCTCGGCGCCGGCGTCGACCAGTGAGCGGAAGAGTTCGGGGAAACGGAGGTCGTAGCAGGTGGCCACGCCGAGCGTGGTGCCGGGCAGCCGGACCGTCACCAGGTCGTGGCCCGCGCCCATCAGCACGGCCTCGCCCTTGTCGAAGCCGAAGCGGTGGATCTTGCGGTAGGCCGCGGCCAGTTCACCGGAGGGGGAGAAGACGAGGGAGGTGTTGTAGAGGGGGCCCTCGGGGTCCCGTTCCGGGATGGAGCCCGCGTGCAGCCACACGCCCGCGTCGCGCGCCGCCGCCGCCATCGCCTCGTACGTCGGTCCTTCCAGCGGCTCCGCCTCGGCGCCGAACTCCTCGTAGGCGAAGGCGCCGGTGGTCCACAGCTCCGGCAGGACGACGAGGTCGGCGCCGCTCTGCTCGCGCACCAGCGCGGCCATGCGCCGCCGCCGGGAGCCGACCGGTTCGCCCTCGTCCACGGCTGTCTGGATCAGCGAGGCGCGCACACTACCACCGTCCTGGGTCTCGAGTCGTCCATACGGGCCTACGATCGTCACACGAAAGCACTGCCGGGGTGCCTTTCCGCAGCGTAACTTAGCGACTCAAGACACCCGCCGAAGTGCAGCAGCCGTCCGCCGGCAACAGCGCCGTCAACCCGCCCGTGTACCGACCGCCGAGGGGTCCCGTTCCGTGAGTCTGCATCCCACTCTCCAGCCCTACGCCGACGCCTGGACGCACTCCATCGAAGCGATATCCGAGATGGCGCAGTCACTCGTCGAGGGCGAGTGGAACCGGCGGACCCCGTGCCCCGGCTGGTCGGTGCGGGACATCATCTCGCATGTCATCGGCATGGACTGCGAGATGCTCGGCGACCCGCGCCCCATCCACGCGCTGCCGCGCGACCTCTTCCACGTCACCACCGAGCACCAGCGCTACATGGAGATGCAGGTCGACGTCCGCCGTCATCACACGGCGCCGGAGATGACGGCGGAGCTGGAGTACACGGTCATCCGCCGGGGCCGCCAGCTGCGGAACGAGTCCCGGGACCCGGGCACCCTGGTGCGCGGCCCGCTCGGCAAGGAGATCACCCTGGAACAGTCCTACCGGATCCGGGCGTTCGACGTGTGGGTGCACGAGCAGGACCTGCGTACGGCCCTCGGCCGCCCCGGCAACCTGGACTCGCCGGGCGCGTACGTCACCCGGGACGTGCTGCTGGAGGCGCTGCCCAAGGTCGTCGCGCACGACGCGAACGCCCCGCGCAGCTCGGCCATCGTGTTCGACGTGCACGGACCGGTCGAGTTCCTGCGCACCGTCCGCGTCGACATCCAGGGCCGGGGCACGGTGGAGACCGTGCCCGCCCTCGGCCCGGCCGCCACGCTCACCCTCGACTGGGAGACGTACGTCCGCCTGGCCTGCGGCCGGGTCACCCCGCAGGCGGTGGCGGACCGGGTGAAGACGGACGGCGACCAGGACCTGGCGGCCGCGATCCTGCGCCACTTCGCGGTGACGCCGTGACCCGGCCGCGCCGCCCTACGCGGGAACGTGCACCGTCTCTATCCGGCTGGAGATCAGCCGCTCCCGCTCCCGCCGGGCCGCCCGCCCCCGCAGCCTGAGGATCTGGCTCACCCCGAGCGCCTGGAGCACGAACACGGCGCTGAACGCCACGGTGTAGTCGTCCCCGGTCGCGTCCAGCAGCACGCCGATCGCGAACAGCGTCGTCATGGAGGCGAGGAAGCCGCCCATGTTGGTGATGCCGGACGCCGTGCCCTGCCGCTCGGGCGGATTGGCGGGCCGGGCGAAGTCGAAGCCGAGCATGGACGCCGGCCCGCAGGCGCCGAGCACCGCGCACAGCACCAGCAGCAGCCACATCGGCGCGTGCCGTCCCGGGTAGGCCAGGGTCGCCGCCCACAGCAGCGCGGTCGCGCCCACCGTGCCCAGCGCCAGCGGCAGCCGGGCCGCGTGGTGCCGGGCCACGATCTGACCGTAGACCAGGCCGATCACCATGTTGGACAGCACGACGAGGGTGAGCAGTTCACCGGCCGTGGCACGGCTGAGGCCCTGTGCCTCGACGAGGAACGGCAGGCCCCACAGCAGCAGGAACACCATCGCCGGGAACTGGGTGGTGAAGTGCACCCACAGGCCCAGCCGGGTGCCCGGCTCGGCCCAGGCCGCGGCGATCTGCCCGCGGACGTAGGCCGCGCCCCGGTGCGGGGACGGTTCCGGCTCCTGCCCCTCGGGGTGGTCCTTCAGGAACAGCAGGGTCAGCACCAGGACGACCGCGCCCGCCAGCGCGCTGCCCGCGAACGCCGGGGTCCAGCCGATGCCGTGCAGCAGCCGGGCCAGCACCAGGGTGGAGACCAGGTTGCCGGCCATGCCGACCAGCCCCGCGAGCTGCGCGACCATCGGGCCGCGCCGGGCCGGGAACCAGCGGGTGCCCAGCCGCAGCACGCTGATGAAGGTCATCGCGTCACCACAGCCCAGCAGCGCCCGGGAGGCGAGCGCGGTGCCGTAGGACGGGGAGAAGGCGAAGCCCAGCTGGCCGGCGGTGAACAGCAGCGCGCCGATGCTCAGCACCTTCTTGGTGCCGAGCCGGTCGACCAGCAGGCCGACGGGTATCTGCATGCCCGCGTAGACCAGCAGCTGGAGTATGGAGAAGGTGGACAGGGCGGAGGCGCCCACGTGGAAGCGGTCGGCCGCGTCCAGGCCGGCCACCCCCAGCGACGTCCGGAAGATGACGGCGACGAAGTAGACCGCCACGCCTATGGACCAGACGGCGACCGCCCGGCGGCCCCCCGGGGGGTCTCCCGGGAGGGCGGTGCCGCGCACCGCGGCGCTCATCGGACCTCACCCCGCGCGAGGTTCGAGAACCAGCTCACGTGCCGGTGCACGACGCCGACGGCCGCCTCCGCGTCCCCGGCGCGCAGCGCGTCCAGGATCTCCTCGTGCTCGGCGAGCGTCTTGGCGATCCGGTCGGGGTGGGAGTGCATGACCGCGACGCCCATCCGCAGCTGACGGTCGCGCAGTTGGTCGTAGAGCCGGGAGAGGATCTCGTTGCCCCCGCTGCGCACGATCTCGGCGTGGAAGGAGCGGTCGGTGACCGCGGCGGCGGCCAGATCACCGGCGGCGGCCTGTGCCTTCTGCCGCTCCAGCAGCTCGGTCAGCCGCTCCAGCAGACCCGGCGGGGCGGGTACGGCCTTGCGGGCCGCGTGCTCCTCGACCAGCAGCCGGGTCTCCACCACGTCCGCGATCTCCTGCGCGGAGACCGGCAGCACCAGGGCGCCCTTCTTCGGATAGAGGCGGAGCAGCCCCTCGGCCTCCAGCCGCAGCAGCGCCTCCCGCACCGGCGTGCGCGAGACGCCGACGGCCTCGGCCAGCTCGCCCTCGGTGAGCAGGGTGCCGCCCTCGTAGCGGCGGTCGAGCACCCCCTGCTTGACATGGGCGTACACGCGGTCGGCGGCGGGTGGCTGCTTGAGGGACTGGGACGCGGGGTGCTCGACGGCCGTTCTCATGCCCACAGGATAGATACAACACGTACGCAAGTGAGGGCGCGTCCACCATGCGGACCGTCGCGGCCGGGAACCGCCCCCGTCCCGGCAACCGCACAACCTTCTGTGCTACTTACGTGTCACACACATGCGGCCCCCTTTCGCGCCCACCTCAACTCGGCCGCAGCACTGGGGCATTCGACACATTCGGGGTACATCAGTTGATTACCGGCATTACGGGTACCAGTCTCCGCAGGGCCGCCGTCGTCACCGTCACCGCCGGCGCGCTGGCCGCCACCGGTGCCCTGACCGCGGCGCCCGCACAGGCCGTCACCGCGCCCTCGATCGTGGCCAAGGGCGGGTACCTGATGAACAACGCCAACAGCTCGTCGCTGTACACGAAGAAGGCGGACACCCGGCTGGCCACCGGTTCCACCACCAAGATCATGACGGCCAAGGTCGTGCTCGCGCAGTCGAACCTCAACCTCGACTCCAAGGTCACGATCCAGAAGGCGTACAGCGACTACGTCGTCAAGAACAACGCCTCCCAGGCCCATCTGATCGTCGGCGACCAGGTGACCGTGCGCCAGCTGCTGTACGGCCTGATGCTGCCGTCCGGCTGCGACGCCGCCTACGCGCTCGCCGACAAGTACGGCTCCGGCTCGACCCGCGCGGCGCGCGTCAAGAGCTTCATCGGCAAGATGAACACCGCCGCCAAGAACCTGGGCCTGAAGAACACCCACTTCGACTCCTTCGACGGCATCGGCAACGGCAGCAACTACTCGACGCCGCGCGACCTGACGAAGATCGCCAGCAGTGCGATGAAGAACTCCACGTTCCGCACGATCGTCAAGACCAAGACGTACACCGCCAAGACCCGCACCAAGTCGGGCGGCACCCGCACGATGGCCCCGTGGAAGAACACCAACGGGCTGCTCAGCAGCTACAGCGGGACCATCGGCGTGAAGACCGGCTCCGGCCCGGAGGCCAAGTACTGCCTGGTCTTCGCCGCGACCCGGAAGAACAAGACGGTCATCGGCACCGTCCTCGCCTCCACCTCCATCGCCAACCGCGAGGCGGACGCGAAGAAGCTCCTCAACTACGGCTTCGCCCGCCTGGGCTGATCCCGCGTCACTCCCCGAAGGGGCCCGTCGCCCGCCGCGACGGGCCCTTTCGCTGCGCCCGGTTCCCCGATGACACGCATGGTGCTAGTTTCATTGGCACCATGCTGCTGCGTCTGGACACGACCGACACCCGCCCGCTGCACGAACAGGTCGCCGCGGCGATCCGGCGGGCCATCGCCGAGGGCGAGTGCCGCGCGGGCGACCGGCTGCCGTCCGCCCGCGATCTCTCCGCGGCCCTGGACATCAACGTCAACACCGTGCTGCGCGGACTGCGCGAGCTGCGGGACGAGGGCCTGCTGGAGTTCCGGCGCGGCCGGGGCATCACGGTCGCCGAGGGAGCGGCCCGGCGTTCCGGCCTCCAGATCAGGGTGCGTGAGCTGGTCGCGGAGGCGTCCCGGCTGGGCTACAGCAGGACCGACGTCATCGACATGATCAGGGGGTCGGCATGAGACGCGCGGAGACCGGGCCGGCGTCCCGGGGCGGTACGGCGCGGTGGTGGTCCACCGGCGCGGTGGTGGGCGTCACGGCCGTCCTCGCCGGACTGCCCCTGGCCGTGCAGGGCCGGCTCCCCGGCCGGCTGGCGACCCACTGGAGTGCCGGTGGCAGTCCCGACGGCTCGCTGCCACTGTGGGCGGCCGCCCTGGTCCCGGCCGGCGTCTGGCTGCTCACCGTCCTCGCGACGAGCGTGCGCCGGCGCGACACCGATCCCGCCGCGCGCTCCTGGCGGCCCATGGCGCTGGCACCCACGGGGGCGGTGCTCGTCGGCGCCCAGGTCTCCATCGTCCTGGCCAACCTCGGCCGCACCGACTGGCACCAGGCCCGTCAGCCGGTGCTCGCGGTGGTGCTGCTCGGGGTTCTGGCGGCGCTCGCCGCGGTGGCCGCCTGGCGGTTCGCGCCACGGCCCGCCGCCGTCCCCGCCGCCGCCCCCGTACTGGAGGTACCCGAGGGCGAACGCCTGGTGTGGTTCTCCCGCGCGGCGAACTCCTGGCTGCGGCTGCTGGCGGCGGTGGGGGTGCTGGTGGCCGGCGTCGCGCTGGTCGCCCTGGCCTTCGGTCTGGCCGACCCCGCCACGCTGTGGCCGGTGTTCGTCTGCTCCGCCGTCGTCGCGATCGCCGTCGCCACGTTCTCCTCGGTCCAGGCGAAGGTGTCGGAAGCGGGACTGGAGGTGTCGTTCGGCCCGCTCGGCTGGCCCGTCCGCCGCTGGTCCCCGGCCGCCATCGAATCCGCCCGCGCCGAGCGGCGGCGGCCGGCCCAGGTCGGCGGCTGGGGCTACCGGATCAGCGGCCTCGGCACGACGGTCATGCTCCGCGCCGGCGAGTGTCTGGTCATACGGCCCCGGGGCCGCCGCTCCGACTTCGCGGTGAGCGTGGACGACGCGGAACGGGGCGCGGCCCTGCTGAACACCCTGCGCGCCCGGCTGTCCACCGACTGACCGAGCTACCTCGCCGGCCCTCCTTTTGTCACCCACATGCCGCTGATTCACCTGTAATCACGAATATCAGCTACGCGGCGACCGGAGCCCGCGTCCGCCGGCTCACCATGCCGGACGGAAGCCATTGGTTCCCGGCGGTGGACGTGTGCAAGGAACTCGGGCACAGCAACCCGCAAAAAGCGCTCTCGGACCATGTCCCGGAAGCCCACCGAGAGTCTCTCGAGACCCTAACTGGAGGTTACGGTCTCAGCGTTCCCGCAGGTAGGGAGTGGCGCCGAGACATGAATCTGATCTCTCTCCAAGGTCTCATCCTGCTCGTCAACGCCTGCACCAAGCCGGCCTGCACGCCCTTCAAACTCTGGGCCGCCGAAGTCATCGAGACCGTGCAGAGGGAGGGTTCCTACACTCTCGACAAGGCCGAGGTACAGCCCGCCGATCCGGGGGCGCCCATCGCCTACGCCATGCCGGAACAGGTCGCGGAGGCCGTCGTCCGGCTGGAGGCGCACAACCTCCGGGTGGACGAGGAGCTGGCGAACGGGCAGCGGGAGTCGATCGAACTGCAGAAGGCCACGCTCGCCGTACAGCAGGCCATGGTGCGGGCGGTGGAACGGATCGCGGACCGGCTCGACGGACTCGCCCTCCCGCGCCCCACGCCCGGCGCTCACCCGTCGGCACCGCCCACCACGGAGACCCTGCTGGCCGACTGGCGGCAGCGGCTGTCCGTGACGGCGGACGTGTGGGCGGTGGCCGTCGTCATCGCCCCGGTCCTGGTCGAGAAGGGGGAGCTGCGCGAGCCGCTGGAGTCCATCGCGGCGCGGACCGGACTGTCGGTGCACCGCGTCAACGAATGCCTCCGGCTGCTGCGCAAGCACGCCTGCATCCGCTCACGGGGCGGCGCGGAGGACGGGGCACCGGTGTACGTGCTCAACCAGGGCTGACCAGGGCTGACCGGGGCCGGATGACGAAGGGGGCGGTCGCAGGACGAAGTTGCGGCCGTCCCCTTCGCGTGTCAGAGGTTACCCGCCGACGGGCCTCATCCCCAGGTGATCAACCGCTTCGGCTGCTCCAGGACCGCCGCCACGTCCGCGAGCACCTTCGAGCCCAGTTCGCCGTCGACCAGGCGGTGGTCGAAGGAGAGGGCCAGGGTGGTGACCTGGCGCGGCTTCACCTTGCCCTTGTGGACCCACGGCTGGAGCTTGATCGCGCCGACGGCGAGGATCGCGGACTCGCCGGGGTTCAGCAGGGGCGTTCCGGTGTCGACGCCGAAGACGCCGACGTTGGTGATGGTCACCGTGCCGCCCTGCATCGCCGCGGGTGAGGTCTTGCCCTCGCGGGCCGTCGTCACCAGTTCACCGAGCGCCTCGGCCAGCTGCGGGAGCGTCTTGTCGTGCGCGTCCTTGATGTTCGGGACGATCAGCCCACGGGGGGTGGCCGCCGCGATACCCAGGTTGACGTAGTGCTTGAGCACGATCTCCTGGCCGGCCTCGTCCCAGGAGGCGTTGATCTCCGGGTTGCGCTTGATGGCGACCAGCAGGGCCTTGGCGATCAGCAGGAGCGGGTTGACCCGCAGGCCCTGCATGTCCTTGTCCTGCTTCAGCTCATCGACCAGCCGCATCGTGCGGGTCACGTCCACCGTCACGAACTCGGTGACGTGCGGCGCCGTGAACGCCGAGCCGACCATCGCCTGGGCGGTGGCCTTGCGGACGCCCTTGACCGGGACACGGGTCTCCCGCGCGGTGTCGTACGACACCGCGGGCGCCGGGGCCGCGGGGGCGGCGGCCGGCGCTGCCTGGGCCGGCGCCGCGGCCGGGGCCTGGGCGACCGGTTCGTCGGTCCGCACCGTGGCCGCCGCGTGGACGTCCTCGCGGGTGATGACGCCGTCCGGGCCGGACGGGGTGATCACGGCCAGGTCAACGCCCAGGTCCTTGGCCAGCTTGCGCACCGGGGGCTTGGCCAGCGGGCGGGGCTTCTCGGCGACCGTGCCGCCGTGGCCGTTCAGCTCGGCCTGGACCGCCTGCGCCGGTCCCGGCACGCCGGCCTGGGGGCCCTTGCGGGGGCGGCGCTTGGTCGAGGTGGTGGCCACGCCGTAGCCGACCAGGACGGGCTGGCGGCCCGTCGGCTCCGGCTCCTCCTCGGCCGGGGCGGGCTCCGCCGCGGGCTGCCCGCCAGGGGCCTCGGACGCGGCGGCGCCGGCCACGGCGACCGTGATGATGGGCGTGCCCACGTCCACCGTGGTGCCCTCGGGGAAGCGCAGTTCGCGGACCACGCCGTCGTAGGGGATGGGCAGTTCCACGGCGGCCTTCGCCGTCTCGACCTCGCACACCACCTGGCCGTCGGTGACCGTGTCACCCGGCTGGACGTACCACTTGAGGATCTCGGCCTCGGTGAGCCCCTCGCCCACGTCGGGCATCTTGAACTCGCGTACGGACGCATCCGTCATCGTCGTCACGTCCCTCTCCTCAGTACGCCAGCGAGCGGTCGACGGCGTCGAGCACGCGGTCCAGGTCGGGCAGGTACTCCTCCTCCAGGCGGGCCGGCGGGTACGGGGCGTGGTAGCCGCCGACCCTGAGGACCGGTGCCTCCAGGTGGTAGAAGCAGCGCTCGGTGATCCGCGCGGCGATCTCCGCGCCCGAGCCGAAGAACACCGGTGCCTCGTGCACCACGACCAGGCGGCGGGTCTTCTCCACCGACGCCTGGAGGGTGTCGAAGTCCAGGGGGCTGACCGAGCGCAGGTCCAGCACCTCCAGGTGCCTGCCCTCCTCGGCCGCCGCCGCGGCGACCTCCTGACAGAGCTTCACCATGGGGCCGTAGGCCGCCAGGGTGAGGTCGGTGCCCTCACGGACCACGCGGGCCGTGTGCAGCGGGGCCGGGATCGCCTCGGGGTCGACCTCGGCCTTGTCCCAGTAGCGCCGCTTCGGCTCGAAGTAGATCACCGGGTCGTCGCTCTGGATGGCCTGCTGCATCATCCAGTACGCGTCCGAGGCGTTCGACGGGGAGACGATCTTCAGGCCGGCCACGTGGGCGAACAGCGCCTCCGGCGACTCCGAGTGGTGCTCGACCGCGCCGATGCCGCCCCCGTAGGGGATGCGGACGACGACCGGGAGCTTGACCTTGCCCAGCGAGCGGGCGTGCATCTTGGCGAGCTGGGTGACGATCTGGTCGTAGGCCGGGAAGACGAAGCCGTCGAACTGGATCTCCACCACCGGGCGGTAGCCGCGCAGGGCCAGGCCGATCGCGGTGCCGACGATGCCGGACTCGGCCAGCGGGGTGTCGATCACCCGGCTCTCGCCGAAGTCCTTCTGCAGCCCGTCCGTCACCCGGAAGACACCGCCGAGCTTGCCGACGTCCTCGCCCATGACCAGGACCTTGGGGTCGGCGTCCAGGGCGCGGCGCAGCGACTCGTTGATGGCCTTGGCCATCGCCATCTTCTCGGCCATGTCAGTGACCCCCTTCATCGGCGAACGACGCCTGGTAGGCGGCGAACTGGGCGCGCTCCTCGTCCACGAGCGCGTGTCCGTCCGCGTACACGTTCTCGAAGAGGGCGAACCGGTCCGGGTCGGGCATGGCGCGGACCGCTTCGCGCACTCGTCTGCCCAACGCCTCGGACTCGGTCTCGAGTTCCGCGAAGAATCCCTCGTCCGCGTGGTTCGAGGCCTCCAGATAGCGGCGAAGGCGCAGGATCGGGTCCTTCGCCTCCCAGGCCAGCCGCTCCTCGTCGCCCCGGTAGCGGGTGGGGTCGTCGGAGGTGGTGTGGGCGCCCATGCGGTAGGTGAACGCCTCCACCAGGGTGGGGCCCTCGCCGTTGCGGGCCCGCTCCAGCGCCCACTTGGTGACCGCGAGGCAGGCGAGCACGTCGTTGCCGTCGACCCGGACGCCCGGGAAGCCGTAGCCCTGGGCGCGCTGGTACAGCGGGACACGGGTCTGCCGCTCGGTGGGCTCGGAGATCGCCCACTGGTTGTTCTGGCAGAAGAACACCACGGGGGCGTTGTAGACCGCGGAGAAGGTGAACGATTCGGCCACGTCGCCCTGGCTGGAGGCGCCGTCGCCGAAGTAGGCGATGACCGCCGAGTCCGCGCCGTCCTTGGCCACGCCCATCGCGTAACCGGTGGCGTGCAGCGTCTGGGAGCCGATGACGATCGTGTACAGGTGGAAGTTGTTGCTGTTCGGGTCCCAGCCGCCGTTGTTCACGCCGCGGAACATGCCGAGCAGGTTGGTCGGGTCGACGCCGCGGCACCAGGCGACGCCGTGCTCGCGGTAGGTCGGGAAGACATAGTCGTCCGGACGGGTGGCACGGCCCGAGCCGATCTGGGCGGCCTCCTGTCCCAGCAGGGAGGCCCACAGGCCCAGCTCGCCCTGGCGCTGCAGTGCGGTGGCCTCGGCGTCGAAGCGACGGGTGAGCACCATGTCGCGGTACAGGCCGCGCAGTTCTTCGGGGGTGATGCCGGCGACGTAGGCGTCGTACTCGGCGTTCCCGACCCGCTCGCCCTCCGGGGTCAGGAGCTGCACGAGGCCGGGCTCGGTGCTCTTCTTCGCGGTGCTGCGGGTGCTGCGGGTGGTGCGCTTGGTGCCGGTGGCTCCGGTCTTGCTGCCGGTGGTGCCGGCCTTGCCTGCGGCGGTGCGTCGCGGCTTGCGCGCGGCACTGCTCTCCACGGTCACGTGTGCTCCTCCGTCGTTCCGGCCCCCGGGGTTGCCGGTAGGCCAGTGCGGCTCACCTGTTCCGACCACCGGGCACGGGGTGGGTGCCACTCGGCCGGGAACAGGCGTGACAGGTGCCCCGGCGAGCGCCCTGCAACCATCACGTTACCCAGTGCCCCACATTTCTGTGAAACCCCGTTTGACCTGCGTTTTTGCTTGGATTTCCAAGTAAATCGAGGCGATGGGAAAGCGCGCTGGTCACAGCCTTGCGACAGGCCCGAGCATGCGCACGTTATCCCGCCGACCCAGGTGACGGGAAGACTTCCATGTGAAACAGGACTCGCACCCGAAGCAGGAGAAATCCCGTTATTACCGGGCGGTTACCGGGGCGCGGAATGCGCGGGCGTCACCCGGGGCCCGGCACTGTCACTCGTATGTACGAGCGGAAGCCCGCGCCGCGACCGAATGCGACCGTCGGCGACAGTGTGTGACAACGCCCAGCTCACAGGGGACGCTCGTGCCCTACCATCTGGCGCGTGCCGCGCTCATGTGTACCACCTGCCGTGCCTCACGCGCCCCCTCTGGGCGCCCTGCTGCGCCTGTACGCCGCGGGGACCGCCCTCACCTGCGAGCCGGTCGACCAGGGGCTGCTCAACCGCGGCTACCGGCTGCGCACCACCCGCGGCCGCTACTTCCTCAAGCACCACTTCGATCCGGACACCGCCGACCCGGCCGCCATCGAACGCCGGCACCGGGCCACCCAGCGCCTCGCCGACCTCGGCGTCCCGGTCGCCCCGCCGCTCGCCCACCGCGAGGGCCGCACGGTCGCGGTCGTCGGCGGTCACGCCTACGCCCTGCACCCCTGGATCGACGGCGGACACCGGCACGGCGGCCAGCTCACCCGCGCGGAGAGCGCCCGCCTCGGCGCGCTCCTGGGCGCCGTCCACGCCTGCCTGGAGCGGGTGATGCCACCCAAGGGCCGGACCAGGCCGGCGACGAGTCCGCACCCCGTCGAGAGCGCCGACCCGGCCGACACCTTCGCCCTCATCGACGACCTGCTCGCGCAGGTGCGCCGGCACCGGCCCGCCGACGCCTTCGACGAACTCGCCCGGCACCGGCTGCTGGAGCGCCGCGCCCTGCTGGAGCAGCACGCGGGCCGGCGCCCGCCGCGCGGCGGCCCGGTGGGCTGGGTGCACGGCGACTTCCACCCGTTCAACCTGCTCTACAAGGACGACGCCCCGGCCGCCATCGTGGACTGGGACCGGCTCGGTGTGCAGCCGCGCGCGGAGGAGGCCGTCCGCGCCGCCGCCATCTTCTTCGTGCGGCCCTCCGGACGGCTGCACCTGCCGAAAGTGCGTGCCTACGCGCGCGCGTACCGGCGCGCGGCCGGTGCCACCCCCTCGGAGCTGACGGCGGCCGTGCACCGCGTGTGGTGGGAGCGGCTGAACGACTTCTGGATGCTGCGCTGGCACTACGAACGCGGCGACACGCGCGCGGACTGCCAGTTCCCGGCCGCGTCGGCGCTCGCGGTGTGGTGGACGCGCGAGTACGACGCGGTGTGCGACGCGTTCGTGCGGTGAACGGCGCTCGACCGGCCTACGGCGACCGGGCCGGCGTCACCTCAGGGTGTCGCCGGCCCGGTCGCGGGGAGTTCGCTTCAACCGGTGGTCTCGCCGTCGGCGGTGGTGCCGCCGGTGGTGGTCGTGATGCCCTCGCCGGTGGCGCCGCCGTCGGTCGTGGCGCCCTCGTCCGTGCCGCCGTCGCCCGTCCCGCCGGTGTCGGTGCCGCCGTCGCCGGTGCCTGCGTCGGTCCCGCCGTTCACCGTGTCCGTCGGCTGCGACGGCGTGTTCTGCGGGGTCGAGGGCGCGTTGCTCGGCGGCGGGGAGGCCTGCTGCGACTGGGTGTACGACGGCGTGTTCGCCGGCGGCCACTTGGAGCCGCCGCCGCCACCGCCGCCGGTGGACGAGCCCCCGGTGCTGGTGCCGGGATCCACCGACTCCTCGGTGTGCTCGTCCGACGGGGTCGGCGTGGGCGACTCCTTCTTCGTGTTCTTGGAGTGGGTCGTCGTCGGCTTGGTGTCGCTGCCCTTGCCGCCGTCACCGTTCGCGTTGTGCAGCGCCAGCGCCACACCCGCCGAGATCGCGATGACCGCGAGGACGGCGAGGATCCACAGCTTGCCGCGTCCGCTGCCCCTGTTGCCGTGCCCCTCGAAGCCGCCGTCGTCGCCGTTGCCGTAGCCCGTGGGCAGGATCGGCTGCGGGATCTGCGCCGTGCCGCCCGCGTCCACCGGGTGCGGCATGACGGTCGTGCCCGCGAAGGCCGCCGACGGGGCGGTCCGGCCGTCGGGCGCCTCCACCGGGCCGGTGTTCCAGGTGCCGGTGTGGCCGCCCTGCTCGTACAGCATCTGCAGGCCGTACTGGACCAGGCCGCGCATCTCCTCGGCGGTCTGGAACCGGTCGTCGGGGTCCTTGGCGAGGGAACGCATCACCAGGCCGTCCAGCTCCGGCGGGCAGGTGCCTGCGGTGACCTGGGACGGCGGCACCGGCATGTCCTGGACGTGCTGGTAGACCACGGAGAGCGGGGTCTCGCCGGTGAAGGGGGGCCGGAGCGAGAGCAGTTCGTACAGCAGGCAGCCGGTCGCGTACAGGTCGGAGCGGTGGTCGACGGCCTTGCCGAGCGCCTGCTCCGGGGAGAGGTACTGCGGGGTGCCCATGACCATGCCGGTCTGCGTCATCGTCGTGGACGCCCCGTGCAGGGCGCGGGCGATGCCGAAGTCCATCACCTTGACGGCACCGCTGTGGGTGATGATGACATTCGCCGGCTTGATGTCACGGTGCACGATGCCGTGCTGGTGCGAGTAGGCGAGCGCCTCAAGCACCCCGGAGACGATGATCAGGGCCTGCTCGGGGCCCGGCGCCTCGGCGTTCATCAGCAGGTCGCGGATGGTGCGGCCCTCGACCAGCTCCATCACGATGTACGGCACGGACTGGCCGCCCACCGAGTCCTCGCCGGAGTCGTACACGGCGACGATCGCATGGTGGTTGAGACCCGCGACCGACTGTGCCTCACGGGTGAACCGCGCCTTGGAGACCGGGTCTTCGGCCAGGTCCGCGCGGAGCAGCTTGACCGCGACCGTGCGGCCCAGGCGGACGTCCTCCGCCGCGAACACCTCGGCCATGCCGCCCCGGCCGAGCCGGTGCGTGAGCCGGTACCGGCCGTCGCCGACGAGCCCGCCGTTGCCCCACAGCTCCGGCGCGTCCGACATGCCGCCGCCAGTCGCCTCGGGGTCGGACGGGCCCTGAGAGCGCTGCGTCTGTGCCATCAGTCCTCGCCGTCGTTTCTGCCCGCGGTGCGCGCGGTGTTGTTACGGTCTCCGTCGGCCACGCTACAGCCTCCATGGGGGCCGCCGGTCCGGAACCGCGACCGGGACGGACCCGAGACGGACCGGTCATGAAACCTCCAGCAGCCGCTGTCGTGCAAATTCCGTGCGCCGCTCACGGGTCCCCTGTAACGCTTGCGCGACGCTTCTTGCGCGTACGGTCACGGAACGGGCACCGAGCTTGACGTGTCGGTGCCCTCCGGCAGACTTGGCCGGGAATGAGACATCTGATCAAGGCCTGTTCGCTGGATCACGGCGCCGGACGGCCAGTGGGGGACGCGGAGAGATGAGCCAGCACGGCGCACCGGGCCGGTACGCGGGGCAGGCCCTGGCGCAGGGCCGCTACCAGCTGCGCGACCTGCTCGGCGAGGGCGGCATGGCCTCGGTGCACCTGGCCCACGACACGGTGCTGGACCGTCCGGTCGCGATCAAGACCCTGCACACCGAACTCGGCCGGGAACCGGCGTTCCGCGAGCGTTTCCGCCGCGAGGCGCAGGCCGTGGCCAAGCTCACGCACACCAACATCGTCTCCGTCTTCGACACGGGCGAGGACGAGCTGAACGGCATGGCCACTCCGTACATCGTCATGGAGTACGTCGAGGGCCGGCCGCTGGGCTCGGTCCTGGAGGAGGACATCCGGCGGTACGGCGCGATGCCCGCCGAGAAGGCGCTGAAGGTCGCCGCCGACGTCCTCGCCGCCCTGGAGATCAGCCACGAGATGGGGCTGGTCCACCGGGACATCAAGCCGGGCAACGTGATGACGACCAAGCGCGGTGTGGTCAAGGTCATGGACTTCGGCATCGCCCGCGCCATGCAGTCCGGGGTCACCTCGATGACCCAGACCGGCATGGTCGTGGGCACCCCGCAGTACCTCTCGCCCGAGCAGGCCCTCGGCCGGGGCGTGGACGCCCGCTCCGACCTGTACTCGGTCGGCATCATGCTGTTCCAGCTGGTCACCGGACGGCTGCCGTTCGACGCGGACTCGCCGCTGGCCATCGCGTACGCGCATGTGCAGGAGGAGCCGGTGGCGCCCTCCTCGGTCAACCGCTCGCTGCCGCCCGCCGTGGACGCGCTGGTCGCCCGGGCGCTGAAGAAGAACCCGAACGAACGCTTCCCGACCGCCGAGGCCATGCGCACCGAGTGCCTGCGCATCGCGGCCTCCCTCCAGGCGGTCCCGCCGAGCATCGTGCCGGACGCCGGGCCGCGGCAGAGCGGTGCGGGCGTCGGCTCGGCGGTGTTCCCGCCGGTCGGCCAGGCGGCCGCGGCCCAGCAGGGGCAGCCGCGCACGCCCTACCAGCCGGCTCCCGCACCGGCCCCGAACCCGTACGGCCACCAGGCGCCCGCCCCGGCCTACGGCTACCCGCCGCAGGCCGGCTACCCCACCCCGCCCGCCGCGTACGGCCCGCGAGGTGCCGCCCCGACCCCGCCGCCGTACACGACGACGCCCCAGCCGTCCCGCCCGGGCGGCGGCTCCGGGCGCCGCAGGCGGCCGGTGGTCATCGGCTCGGTCGCGGTGGCGGCCATCGTGGTCGCCGGGGTGGTCGTCGCGCTGACGCTGAAGGACGGCGGCGCGGAGGCCAAGGGCGGGAGCAGCGCCGCCACGGCGTCCGCGTCCCACCGGGCGGGCTACCGCGGACCGGACCACTCGCGGCAGATCGACGCGAGCGAGTGCACCGATCCGCAGGAGTCGTGGCACGACTCCGCCAAGATCGAGCTGCCGGACTTCCGGTACAAGGATCTGGACTCCGTGAAGAAGTGCCTCCAGGCCGCGGGCTGGCAGTGGAAGATCGACCACGACGACGACAACACCTGGGGCGAGGGGACCGTCCTGAAGCAGTTCCCCGCGCAGGGCGCCGATGTCGATCCCGACGACGTCGGCACCATCGAACTGAGCGTGTCCACGGGCAATCCCCCGCTGTGAGCGACGGGCGGGGCGCTCCTCGGCGGTGACCGGCGGCCGGGGCGCGGTCCGCACGCGGCGGTCCCGGGCTCCACGGAACAGGGCGAGGGGCCCGGCGGTCGTCCGCCGGGCCCCTGTCGGGTCGTAGTCGGGTCGGGTGAGGTTCGGGCTCGGACTACAGGTACGGGCCGCCCGAACGGCCGCCCGCGTGGTGCTCGTCGCCGCCCTCGCCACCGGCCATGCCCGGCGGGAGCGCGCGGCGCATCTGCTCCAGCTGGGCCCGGGCGGCCATCTGCTGGGCGAACAGCGTCGTCTGGATCCCGTGGAAGAGGCCCTCCAGCCAGCCCACCAGCTGGGCCTGCGCGATCCGCAGTTCCGCGTCGCTCGGGGTGCCCTCGTCGGTGAACGGCAGGGAGAGCCGCTCCAGTTCCTCGACCAGCTCGGGAGCCAGGCCGTCCTCCAGCTCCTTCACCGAGCTGGCGTGGATCTCCTTCAGCCGCACCCGGCTGGCCTCGTCGAGGGGAGCCGCCCGCACCTCCTCCAGCAGCTGCTTGATCATGCTGCCGATCCGCATGACCTTGGCCGGCTGCTCCACCTGCTCCGTCACCGGGGTCTCACGAGAGTCCTCGTCCCCGCCGCCGAGTGCCATTCCGTCCTGACCCACGACGAGGATCTGGGGATTCTCCGGCGACCGTTCGTTCCTCGGCATCTCCATGCCGTCATTCTCTCGCATGCCGTCACCTCCTCACCGTGGTGCCCCCGCGTGGCGCCGATCCGCCGTTTCGCCCCGACGGACCAATCCGGAATGCCCCCTTGCGGAGGTGATGTGAGGCTGATTCCCGTCGGTTGTTCATCGGTCACGACACCTGGGCTCCGGGAGGTCACCGACGTGACTCCACGCCTGCGACGCACGCTCCGCTGCCTGCGGCTGCCGGCCGTCCTCACGGCGGCGGCGCTGCCGTGGTGCGGCATCGCCGCCGTGTACGGCGGTCCGCCCGCCCACGCCGCCGAGCCGGGCCCGCCCCCCGCGTCCGCCCCGCACCACGGTGAGGAGCGGCAGGCACCCGCCGGGGCCGCGTCGCCGGGGCGGACGGTGCCCAGGCACCCGTCCCCGGGCCACTCGGCCGACGGCCGCTCCGCCGGACCGCACCAGCGCCCCCATCGGCCGGAGCCGGACCACGGTTCCCCGGGCGGGCAGCACCCGCAGCGAGACCATACGGACCGGGACGACCCGGACCGGGACCACGCCGGGCATGCGGGCCACGAGCGGCCGGGCCGCGACCGGCCCGGACGGGGGCCGTCCGCCTCCGCCGGCCCCGCGCGGCAGGGCCCGGCCACCCCGGTGCCCATGCCGTCCGACTCCGCCTCGGCCTCGGTCCGCCCTTACCGCTCCCTCGCCTGGACCGAGCCCACCCGGGCGGGCAGCCGGGCCGGTGAGGGCCGGCTGCGCCCGGGCCGGCCGGACCGGCTCGCGGCCGAGCCGGAGGACGAGGGCCGCTCCGCCACCACCACCCCGGCCGTCCAGCCGGCGGAGCCGGAGACCACGGACGTGCCCGCGGCCTCCGAGGCGCCGGCCCAGAAGGCCGGACCCGGCTCCGGCACGCCCGCGCCGCGGCCCGGCACCCGGCAGGCGGCCGGGCAGAGCGAGACCGCCACGGAACCGGCCCTGCGGATCCTGCCGCTGGGCAGCGGACTGGTCCTCATCGGGACGGGCCTCGGACTGGCCCTACTGGGCCTGAGACTGCGCAGAAGCTGACCGGCCGGCCCGACGGAACATCCTGCCGAGCGGCACGCCGGCCCGGCAGCCGCTACGACGTCACCAGCAGCACCTTGCCGATGTGCCCGCTCTCCTCCACCAGCCGGTGCCCCTCGGCCGCCTCCGGCATCGGCAGCTCACGGTCCACGACCGGCCGGACGCGCCCGGCGGCCAGCAGCGGCCACACATGCTCGCGGACGGCCGCGACGATGGCCGTCTTCTCCTCCAGCGGACGCGCGCGCAGCGAGGTCGCGCTGATCGCGCCCCGCTTGGCGAGCAGCGCGCCGATGTTCAGCTCGCCCTTCGCACCGCCCTGCATGCCGATGATCGCGAGGCGTCCGTTGACGGCGAGTGCCTGGACGTTGCGGTCCAGGTACTTGGCCCCCATGTTGTCGAGGATGACATCGGCGCCCGCGCCGTCGGTGGCCCGCCCGATCTCGGCGACGAAGTCCTGCTCGCGGTAGTTGATGAGCACGTCGGCGCCCAGCTCGGCGCAGCGGTCCAGCTTCTCCTTCGTACCGGCGGTCACCGCGACGCGGGCGCCGACCGCCTTGGCGAGCTGGATCGCCATGGTGCCGATGCCACTGGAGCCGCCGTGCACCAGCAGCGTCTCGCCCGGCCGCAGATGCGCGACCATGAACACGTTGGACCAGACCGTGCAGACCACCTCGGGCAGCGCCGCCGCCTGCCGCAGGGAGAGGCCCTCGGGCACCGGCAGCAGCTGACCGGCCGGTACGACGACCTTCTCGGCGTAGCCGCCGCCCGCGAGGAGCGCGCACACCCGGTCGCCGACGGCCCAGCCGGAGACGCCGGGGCCGAGCGCGGCGATGGTGCCGGAGCACTCCAGGCCGGGGTAGGGGGAGGCGCCGGGCGGGGGGTTGTAGAAGCCCTGGCGCTGGAGGATGTCGGCACGGTTGACGGCGCTGGCCGCCACCTCGACCAGCACCTCGCCCTCGCCGGGCACCGGGTCCGGGACCTCCGTCCAGACCAGCGCCTCGGGACCACCGGGTTGGGAAATTGTGATCGCGTACATGCGGGTGACGCTACTCCCCGCCGGCCCGGTCAGTCGTGAGGCAGGGGACGGGTGTCCGGAGTGACCTGGTTGCCCGGGGTGGCCCGGACGATGGCGATGAGCCGGTCGGTCAGCTGGAGGGTGCCGACGGACGGATCGTCGTAGCCGAGCACCCGGTGTCCGCGTACGACGCTCAGCACCAGGTCGTCCGTCTCGCGCGGGGTCTTGCCCACCTCGCCGCGCACCACCGGCCGCTCCACGAGGTCCAGCCCGCTGCCCTGCTGGATGAGGTCCTCCATCACCATGCCGGCGGCCGGGCTCAGCACGGACAGCCCGAGCAGCCGGCCGGCCGCGCCGGAGCTGGTGATGACGGCATCGGCGCCGGACTGCCGCAGCAGCGGGGCGTTCTCCTCCTCGCGGACGGCGGCCACGATCTTGGCACCGCGGTTGAGCTGGCGGGCGGTCAGGGTGACGAGGACCGCGGTGTCGTCGCGCTGCGGAGCGATGATGATCTGCCGCGCCTTGTGCACCTCGGCCCGCTTGAGCACATCGCTGCGGGTGGCGTCGCCTATGACCCCCGCGAAGCCCTCGGCGGCCGCCGCGTCGATCGCCTTGGAGCTGGGGTCGACCACGACGACCTGCTCCTTCTTCAGTCCGGTCGCGCAGACGGTCTGGATGGCCGACCGTCCCTTGGTACCGAAACCGATGACGACGGTGTGATCGCGCAAGACGGACCTCCAGCGGTTCAGGCGCCATTCCTCACGGGTGCGTTCGGTGAGGACCTCCAGCGTGGTGCCGACCAGGATGATCAGGAACAGCACGCGCAGGGGCGTGATCAGAAAGATGTTGGTGAACCGGGCACCGTCACTGACCGGGGTGATGTCGCCGTATCCCGTGGTGGAGAGGGTGACGGTCGCGTAGTAGAACGCGTCGAGCAGGTCGACGGAGCCGTCCGCGTTGTCGTGATAGCCGTCGTGGTCGGCGTAGACGATCAGCGCGGTGGCCACCAGCACCGTCAGGGCCATGACGAGCCGCTTGACGACCTGGCGGATCGGGCGCTCCACCACTTTCCTCGGGAGTTTCACCCGATGGGTCACCAGGTGCTCGTCCGCCTGGCGGGCGATGGCGTCATGACCCGGAAGTTTCACGTGAAACACACCCCGATTCCGGCGGTCGCCCATGGCAGGTCCAGCAGCTCCGCCTCCTCGCCCTGTCCGGCCCCGCCCGGCGGTACGACGGCCAGCGCGTCGGCGGCGGCGATGCCGCGCAGCATCGCCGGGCCGTTGTAGTGCAGCGGCACGGCGTGGTCCCCGCGCAGCACCACGGGGATGAGACGGGTGTCGTACGGATGCCCCTGCGCCGCTTCCTTGAGGGGCAGGGTGTACGGCTCGGGGGCGGGGCGGGCGGCCAGGGTCCGCAGCAGCGGCTCGGCGAGCGTGAGCAGGCCGGAGACGGCCGCGAGCGGGTTGCCGGGCAGTCCGACGAGGTGCTGGTCGTCCTTGGTGCGGGCCAGCAGCATGGGGTGGCCGGGGCGCACCTTGACGCCGTCGACGAGGAGTTCGGCGCCGATGCGTTCGAGGACGGGATGGACATGGTCGACGGGCCCGTGGGCGGTGCCGCCGGTGGTGATGACGAGGTCGGCCCGGGAGGCGGTGACCGCCTTGCGCAGGGCCCGGGCGTCGTCGCCGATCCGGCGCACGGCGAGGACGTCGGCGCCGAGCGCGCGCAGCCAGGGCGGCAGCATCGGGCCGAGCGCGTCCCGGATCAGCCCGTCGTGCGGCAGGCCCTCGGTCAGCAACTCGTCGCCCAGCACCAGGACTTCGACACGGGGGCGGGGGACGGCGGTGACCGTGTCGTAGCCGGCCGCCGCGGCGAGGCCCAGGACGGCGGGGGTGACGAGGGTGCCGACGGGCAGCAACTGGTCACCGCTGCGGCATTCCTGGCCTCGGGGGCGGATGTCCTGGCCGTGGAACAGCTCGCGGGTGGGGTGCAGCCGGCCCTGGGCGTCGGTCCGGCCGTGCTCGGTGCGCAGGACGGCGGTGGTGTCGGCAGGAACGCGGGCGCCGGTGGCGATGCGGACCGCCGCGCCGTCGGTGAGCGGCTCGGGCTGGGCGTGCCCGGCGAGCACGCCGTCCTCCCGTACCTGCCAGGGGCCGGGACCGGCGACCGCCCAGCCGTCCATTGCCGAGGTGTCGAAGGAGGGCAGGTCGGTGAGGGCCTCCAAGGGGGCGGCCAGGACCAGTCCGAGGGCGTCGCCGAGGGGCACGGAGACGGGGGCGCGCCGGACCCCGGCGGGGGACTCCGCCGGGCCCGGCCGGCCGGGGGCGCGCACGGTACGGGCGGCGCGGGCCGCGATGGCGCGGGCGTGGGGCCAGGAGGTGGCCGTGTGCCGCTCGGCAGGGCGCTCGCCGGGCTGTCGCGCGGCCGGTCCGCCGGGCGCGCGGGCCGGGCCGTCGTCTCCGGGCTCCCTGTGGGGTTCCCGCACCAGCGCCAGGGCCTCCTCGACGTCGAGGTCGTCGGTGTCGGCGGCGGGGGCCCCGGCCGGCGTGCCGGGGGCGGGGGCGGTCATCCGGCGTCCGGGGCGCTCGGGCCCCCGTCGCGCACGCTCTTCCCGGACTTGTCGTTTTCCTCTTGCCAGCGCAGGGCCAGCGCGGCGGCCTTGCGCGCGGCCTCGGCGACGGCCTCGGGGCCGCCCGCGCCGCGCGCCGCGGCGTAGCCCACGAGGAAGGTGGTCAGCGGGGCGGCGGGGCGGGCCACGCCGTGGGCGGCGTCACGGGCCAGGTCGAGCAGGACGCCGGTGTCGACGTCCAGGTCGATGCCCAGCTCGTCCTTGACTGCGGAGATCCATTCATCCAACACGTAGCCATGCTCCCTGATGCGTGCCCTGGCGTCGGCGATGTCGTCCCAGGTGTCGCAGTCGAACGACGCGAGCGGGTCCGGGACACGGGTGAGGCGGAGGGTGTCGGTCAGCCGGCGCAGGGGCAGCCCGGTCAGGCCGTCGTGGGCGGCGGCGAGGGCGGCCAGCTGACGGTGCACGGCGGCGGTGCGGTAGGCGGCCACGAGCGGCTGGTCGCGGCCGTCGGCGTCGGTGAGCAGCGCTGCGTCGGCGCCGGTGGACCGAAGGGCGGCCAGCAGCCGGTGGAGCGTGCCGGGCCGCAGGAAGGGCAGGTCGGCGGAGAGGACGACGGTGTGTCCGGCGGTGGTGTGCCGCAGTCCGGCCGCCAGCGCGGCGAGCGGCCCGCCGCCGGGCGGTTCCTCGCGGGTCCAGCGCACCGGCCGGGCGGTGGGCCGGGGCGCGGCCACGACGACGGTCGTCCGGGCGTCCGCGCAGGCCGCGAGCACCCGGTCGAGCAGCGCCCGGCCGCCGACGCGGACACCGGGCTTGTCGGCGCCGCCGAGCCGCCGGGCGGCACCGCCGGCCAGTACGACGGCGTCGTACGGTGCGGGTGTCCCGGGGGCGGCGGGCGCGGCGGCGGTCACCCCACGAGTATGTCCCGTCGGCCCCTCCTTCCGGGCCGGGTGCGGGTCACAGGATGCGCACGCTGTTCTTTCACAGGGTGCGCAGCAGAACCGCGGGCTGTTCCACGCAGTCCGCCACGTACCGCAGGAAGCCGCCCGCCGTGCCGCCGTCGCACACCCGGTGGTCGAAGGTGAGCGAGAGCTGCACGACCTGCCGGACGGCCAGCTCACCCTCGTGCACCCACGGCTTGGGCACGATGCGGCCGACGCCGAGCATGGCCGCCTCGGGGTGGTTGACGATCGGCGTGGACCCGTCGACTCCGAAGACTCCGTAGTTGTTCAGCGTGAAGGTGCCGCCGGTGAGTTCCCCGGGGGTCAGCGTCCCGGCCCGGGCGGCCTCGGTGAGCCGGGCGAACTCGGCGGTCAGGGACTCGGCGTCGCGTGTGTGGGCGTCCCGGACGACCGGTACGACCAGCCCGCGCCCGGTCTGGGCGGCGAAGCCCAGGTGGACGCGGTCGAGCCGGACGATCTCGCGGGCCTCGGTGTCGACGGTGGAGTTCAGCTCGGGGAACCGGGCCAGCGCGGCGGCGCAGATCCGGGCGAGCAGCGCGAGGAGGGAGATCCTGGGGCCCGTGGTGGCGTTCATCGCCGTGCGGGCACGCAGGAGTTCGGTCGCGTCGGCGTCGACCCAGCAGGTGGCGTCCGGGATCTCCCGGCGGCTGCGGGAGAGCTTGTCGGCCACGGCGCCGCGGACGCCCTTGAGCGGGATCCGCACCGCGCCCTCGGCGCGGGCCGGCTGCGCGGGGGCCGTCACGGACGGTTCGCCGGACGTGGCCACGGGAGCCGGTGCCGCCCGGCCGCCGAGTGCGGCCACGGGAGCCGGTGGCGCCTGGCCGCCGGCCGTCCCCGCGCGGGCGGCCGGGGCGCGCAGGGCGTTCTCCACGTCCGCGCGCAGGATGAGGCCGTCCGGGCCGGAGCCGGTCAGCTGCCGCAGGTCGACGCCGTTGTCCCGGGCGAGCTTGCGCACGAGCGGGGAGATCACGGGGACCGGGCCCGCGGCGGGCGCGGGGGTGGCCGCGGGCGGGGGCGCCGGCGCGGCCACGGGCGCGGAGGAGGCGGTCTCGGCGGTTGCGGGGCGCCGGGCCTGCCCGTCGGCGAGGGCCGTGCCCGCCCGGACCCGGCGCCTGCGGGCCGCCGGTGCCTGGGTGCCGTAGCCGACCAGGACGTTGCCCGAGCCCTCGGGGCTTTCCTCCGGTTCGCCGACGGCGACCGTCAGCAGCGGGGCGCCGACGGGCAGTTCGGTGCCTTCCTCGCCGTAGCGGGCGGTGACCACACCGCCGTAGGGGCAGGGCACCTCGACCATCGCCTTGGCCGTCTCCACCTCGACCACCGGCTGGTCGACGGCGACCACGTCACCGACCTGGACCAGCCAGCGGACGATCTCCGCCTCGGTGAGCCCTTCGCCGAGGTCGGGCAGCTTGAACTCCAGCACGTGAGCCATCAGACCTCGGCCTCCCACTGCAGCCGGGCCACGGCGTCCAGGATGCGGTCGACGCCGGGCAGGTGGTGCCGCTCCAGCATGGGCGGCGGGTAGGGGATGTCGAAGCCGGCCACGCGCAGCACCGGTGCCTCCAGATGGTGGAAGCAGCGCTCGGTGATCCGGGCCGCGATCTCGCCGCCCGGCCCGCCGAACCCGGTGGACTCGTGGACGACGACCGCGCGGCCGGTGCGCCGCACGGACGCGCAGACCGTCTCGTCGTCGAAGGGCACCAGGGAACGCAGGTCGATCACCTCCAGGTCCCAGCCCTCGGCCCGGGCGGCCTCGGCGGCCTCCAGGCAGACCGGCAGCGAGGGGCCGTAGGTGATCAGTGTGGCGCTGCTGCCGGGGCGGCGCACCACCGCACGTCCGATGGGCTCCACGTCCGCGGGCCGCTCGGGGTTCCAGGTGTCCTTCGACCAGTACAGCCGCTTGGGCTCCAGGAAGACCACCGGGTCGTCCGAGGCGATGGCCCGGCGCAGCAGTCCGTAGGCGTCGGCGACAGTGGCCGGGGTGACGACGTGCAGGCCCGGGGTGGCCATGTAGTAGGCCTCGGAGGAGTCGCTGTGGTGCTCGACGCCGCCGATGCCGCCGCCGTAGGGGACGCGGACGGTGATCGGCAGGGGCATCCGGCCGCGCGTGCGGTTGCGCATCCGGGAGACGTGGCTGACCAGCTGCTCGAACGCCGGGTAGGCGAAGGCGTCGAACTGCATCTCCACGACCGGGCGCAGGCCGTACATCGCCATGCCGACGGCGGTGCCGAGGATGCCGGCCTCGGCGAGCGGGGTGTCGGTGCAGCGGTCCTCACCGAACTCCTTGGCGAGCCCGTCGGTGACGCGGAAGACCCCGCCGAGGGTGCCGACGTCCTCGCCGAGGACGTGCACGGTGGGATCGGCGGCCATGGCGTCGCGCATCGCGCGCGTGAGCGCCTGGGCCAGGGTGGCGGGCTTGACCGCGACGGTGGTCATCGGGCGCCGCCTTCCCGCGTGCCGGGTTCCCCGCCCGCTCCGCCGGACTGCTCCTGCTCGGCTTCCAGCTCGGCCCGCAGCAGCGCGCGCTGTTCGCGCAGCTGGGCGGTGGTCTCGGCGTAGACGTGGTCGAAGAGGTCCATGGGGTGGAGTTCGGGGTCCCCGTTCATGTGGGCGCGAAGGGCGGCGGCCATGGTCTCGGCGTCCTGCCGGGCGGCCTCGATGCCGGCCTCGTCCAGCAGCCCGCGCGCGGTCAGTTCGCGTTCCAGCAGCTCGACCGGGTCGTGGGCGCGCCAGGCCGCGACCTCGGCGTCCTCCCGGTAGCGGGTGGCGTCGTCGGCGTTGGTGTGGGCGTCCAGGCGGTACGTCACCGCTTCCACCAGGGTCGGACCGCCGCCCGCGCGCGCGTGCCGTACGGCCTCGCCGAGGACCTGGTGCACGGCGACGGCGTCGTTCCCGTCGACCAGCCGGCCCGGCATGCCGTACCCGACGGCCTTGTGGGCCAGGGAGGGCGCGGCGGTCTGTTTGGCCAGCGGGACGGAGATGGCGAAGCCGTTGTTCTGGACCAGGAAGACGACCGGGGCCTGCCAGACGGCGGCGAAGTTCAGCGCCTCGTGGAAGTCGCCCTCGCTGGTGCCGCCGTCGCCGACCATGGCCAGGGCCACCACGTCGTCGCCCTTGATGCGGGCGGCATGGGCGAGCCCGACGGCGTGCGGCAACTGGGTGGCCAAGGGGGTGCTGAGGGGGGCCACCCGGTGGGCGTAGGGGTCGTAGCCGCTGTGCCAGTCGCCGCGCAGCAGGGTGAGCACCTCGGCCGGGTCCACGCCGCGGGCGACGACGGCGAGCGTGTCGCGGTAACTGGGAAAGAGCCAGTCGCGCTCCTCCAGGGCCAGGGCGGCGCCGATCTGGCAGGCCTCCTGACCGGTGCTGGACGGGTAGACGGCGAGCCGGCCCTGCTTGGTCAGGGCGGTGGCCTGCGCGTTGTAGCGGCGCCCGCGGACCAGCGCGGCGTAGAGCCTGAGCAGCAGGCCGGGGTCGGCGTCGGCGGCCGATCCGGTGCCGAGGACGCGGTACGGCTCGGCGTCGGGCAGCAGCGGCGCGGGGTCCAGACGGGGCTGCCAGGCGGGCGGCGGCGACGGCCGGTACGCGCCCCGCTGCTCCAGAACCGTCATGACGGCACCTCCTCGTGGGAGCGGCTACGGAGACGGATCGGCTGTGACCCGTCTCACCCACCGATTGTTCGGTCGGTGGGGCATTTTGGCTACAGGCACCCCGAGGCTGTGGACAAACGGTTCTCCACAGCCTGGAATGAACGCAGGACGTCCACGGCGAGGAAGCGGGGGGACATGGCGCCTGAACAAATGGCCGACGGCCCGCAGGCGGAGGGCGCGCTGCCGCCACCGCGCCCGCTGGACGCCATCGACCAGGACATCCTGAGGATCCTCCAGGCGGACGGCCGCGCCTCGATACGGTCCGTCGCCGAGCGCGTCCACGTCTCGCGCGCCAACGCCTACGCACGGATCAACCGGCTCGTCGAGGACGGGGTGATCCGGGGTTTCAGCGCCCGCGTGGACCACGAGCGGGCCGGTCACGGCACGTCCGCCTACATCACGCTGAAGATCGTCCAGAACAGCTGGCGCACGGTCCGCGAGCAGCTCCGGCAGCTGCCCGGCGCCTCCCACATCGCCCTGGTGGGCGGCGACTTCGATGTGCTGCTGCTGGTGCACACGCCGGACAACCGGGCGCTGCGCGAGCTGGTGCTGACCCGGCTCCAGGCGATCCCCGAGGTGCTCAGCACCCGCACGCTGCTGGTGTTCGAGGAGGAGGACCTGGAGCCGGACGCCTGAGGTCAGCCCCGGCGCAGCCCCGAGAAGACCAGCTGCACGACGGCGTCGGCCACGTCCCGGTCGCTGGCGCCGCGCACGTCCGGCCGGTACCACTCCACGATGGAGTTGATCATCCCGAAGACCAGCCGGGTGGCGAGCCGCACCTCCACGTCGCCGCGTATGTCGCCGTCGGCCGCCGCGGCCTTCATCAGCTCGGCCACCCGGTGGTCGAAGTCCCGGCGCCGCTCCAGCGCCCACCGCTCGGTCTCGGTGTTGCCGCGCACCCGCAGCAGCAGTGTCACGTACGGCAGTTCCGCGGTCAGCACCTCGACCATGCGGCGCACGACGTGCTCCAGCCGGTCGGCGGCACGCCCCGCGCGCGCGTGCTCCTCCTCCAGGATCGCGAACAGGCCGTCCAGGGCTCGGCTGACGGCCCGGCGCAGCAGCTCCTCCTTGCCGCTGACGTGGTGGTAGATCGACGACTTGGAGATGCCCGCCGCCTTGGACAGGTGCTCCATGGAGGTGCCGTCGTAGCCGCGCTCGTTGAAGACCCGCACGGCGACGGAGAGCAGCGTCTCGGGGGTGTAGGTGTCGCGTCTGGCCGTGGTCATGAGGTGCTCTCCCGCCGGTCGTTGGCATAGGCGTGACGGTAGAGCGCGAGGGAGGGCGCGTAGCGTCCGGAAGGGTCGCGCTCGTGCATCTCGTCCAGGATGTCGAAGGCGAAGTCGCGGCCGAGCCTGCGGTCCCACTCGAAGGGCCCGAGCGGGTAGTTGACGCCCAGGCGCATCGCGGTGTCGATGTCCTCCTCGGTCGCCACGCCCTTGGCCACGGCGTCATGGGCGAGGTCGATGATCCGGGCGACCGTGCGCGCGACGATCATGCCGGGGACGTCGCCGATGACGCTGACGTCCTTGCCGAGCGCCTGGAAGAGCCCGGTGGCCTCGGCCAGGGTCCGCGGCGAGGTGTCCTGGGAGGCGGCCAGGGCGATCCGGGTGGCCTTCCGGTAGTCCAGGGCGAGGTCGAAGTAGACGACGTCCCCGAACTCGGAGGAGGTCTGGCCGTCGGCCAGGACCAGGTCGCCGCCGCCGGGCAGCACCAGGCGGGTGCCCTGGTTCTCGTCCTCCTCGCGGACCTCGATGCCCGCCTCGCGGATCAGCGTCAGCAGCTCGGCCGCCGGGCCCAGGCCGCCCTCGGCGACGACATGGGCGGGCGGCCGCTCCTTGTCGGCGGTGTGCGGCTCGGGCCGCTCGGCGCCCTCGGCGTAGTCGTACCACCCGCGCCCGCTCTTGCGGCCGAGCCGCCCGGACTCCACCAGCCGGCGCTGGGCGAGGGAGGGCGTGAAGCGCACATCCTGGAAGAAGGACTGCCACACCGAGTGGGTGACGGACTCGTTGACGTCCTGGCCGATCAGGTCGGTCAGTTCGAAGGCGCCCATCCTGAAGCCGCCCGACTCCCGCAGGACCGCGTCGATGGTCGCCGGGTCGGCGGCCTGCGACTCGTAGACGGCGAACGCCTCGGCGTAGAAGGGGCGGGCGATGCGGTTGACGATGAAGCCGGGGGTGTCGGCGCAGGCCACCGGGGTCTTGCCCCAGGCACGGGCGGTCTCGTACGCGCGCGTGGCCGAGGAGAAGTCGGTGGCGAAGCCGGAGACCACCTCCACCAGCGGCAGCAGCGGCGCCGGGTTGAAGAAGTGCAGGCCGACGAAGCGGCCCGGGTGGCGCAGGGCACCGCCGATGGCCGTCACCGACAGCGAGGAGGTGTTGGTGGCCAGCAGGCAGTCCTCGGCGACGATCTCCTCCAGCTCGCCGAACAGCCGCTGCTTGACGTCCAGCCGCTCCAGGACGGCCTCCACGACCAGGGCGCAGTCGGCCAGTTCCGCGAGGCCGTCGGCGGGCGTGAGGCGGGCGCGGGCCGCGTCCCGGTCGCCGGCGGGGAGCCGGCCCTTCTCCACGAGCCGGTCGAGCCGGGCGCCGATCGCTTCGGCCGCGTCCCGGGCCCGCCCGGGGACGGCGTCGTACAGCCGTACGGGATGACCGGCGACCAGCGCGACCTGGGCGATGCCCTGGCCCATGGTGCCGGTGCCGACGACGGCCACGGGGCTGCTGAGGTCGAGTGCTGTCATGTGCGCGATCCTCCCGCACGACGTTTTCCACAGATGCGCCGGACCCCCTTGTCCCGACCGATCGTTCGGTTACTCTAGCTCTGACGGGCAGCCCCTGCCCAGGTCACGGACTCGACGAAGAGGCTCTCCAGACGAGGAGTTGGTCCCGCATGGCCGCCGAACCGACCGCCCACGAGCTGCTCCGGAAGCACCGGCCCACGCTCGACCAGGCGCTGGAAGCGATCCGCACGCGCGCGTACTGGTCCCCGCACCCCGAGCACCCCAAGGCGTACGGCGAGAACGGCAGCCTCGACGCGGCGGCGGGCAAGGCCGCCTTCGACGTCCTGCTGGGCAACCGCCTCGACCTCGCCGACCAGCCGGGCACCGACGACTGGGTGGGCGGTGAGGTCTCCCCCTACGGCATCGAGCTGGGCGTGACCTACCCGCACCCGGACATCGACGTGCTGCTGCCCGCGATGCGGGCCGGGCAGCGCGCCTGGCGGGACGCGGGCCCGGAGCTGCGGGCCGTGGTCTGCCTGGAGATCCTCAAGCGGATCAGCGACCGCACGCACCAGTTCGCGCACGCGGTCATGCACACCTCCGGCCAGGCGTTCATGATGGCGTTCCAGGCGGGCGGCCCGCACGCCCAGGACCGCGGCCTGGAAGCGGTGGCGTACGCGTACGCGGAGCAGATCCGCACACCGGAGCAGGCCGAGTGGACGAAGCCCCAGGGCAAGCGCGACCCGCTGGTCCTCACCAAGCGGTTCACCGCGGTCCCGCGCGGCATCGGCCTGGTCATCGGCTGCAACACCTTCCCGACCTGGAACGGCTACCCGGGCCTGTTCGCCTCCCTGGCCACCGGCAACGCGGTCCTGGTCAAGCCGCACCCGCGCGCGGTGCTGCCGCTCGCGCTGACCGTCCGGATCGCCCGGGACGTGCTCACCGAGGCGGGCTTCGACGCGAACCTGGTCGCGCTGGCCGCCGAACGGCCCGGCGAGGGCATCGCCAAGACCCTCGCGCTGCGCCCCGAGATCAGGATCATCGACTACACGGGGTCGACGGCGTTCGGCGACTGGCTGGAGACCCACGCCCACCAGGCGCAGGTCTACACGGAGAAGGCCGGCGTCAACACGGTGCTCGTGCACTCCACGGACGACTACCAGGGCATGCTGTCCAACCTGGCGTTCTCGCTGTCCCTGTACAGCGGCCAGATGTGCACCACCCCGCAGAACCTGCTCGTCCCCCGCGACGGCATCGCCACCGACCAGGGGCACAAGACCTTCGACGAGGTCGTCGCCGACCTCGCCCGCGCGGTCGACGGCCTGCTCGGCGACGACGCGCGCGCGAACGCGCTGCTGGGCGCGATCGTCAACCCGGACGTCAAGGCCCGGCTGGAGGCCGCGGCCGGCCTCGGCGAGGTGGCCCTCGCCTCCCGCGAGATCACCCATCCGGAGTTCCCGGACGCGGTGGTCCGCACTCCCGTCATCGTCAAGCTGGACGGCGCCAAGCCGGACGACGAGGCCGCGTACATGAGCGAGTGCTTCGGCCCGGTCTCCTTCGCGGTCGCCGTCGACTCGGCGGCCGACGCCGTGGAGCTGCTGCGCCGCACCGTCCGGGAGAAGGGCGCGATGACGGTCGGCGCGTACACCACGGACGCCGCGACCGAGCAGGCCGTGGAGGAGGTCTGTCTGGAGGAGGCGGCCCAGCTCTCCCTCAACCTGACCGGCGGGGTCTACGTCAACCAGACGGCCGCCTTCTCCGACTTCCACGGCTCCGGCGGCAACCCGGCGGCCAACGCGGCCCTGACCGACAGCGCCTTCGTGGCCAGCCGCTTCCGGACGGTGGAGGTGCGACGGGAGGCCTAGATGAGGGGCGCGCCCCCGGTCGCGCTCCAGTGGTACAGCGTCATGGCCACGCTGGTGGCGAGGTTGTAGCTGGAGACCTGGGGGCGCATCGGCAGGCGCAGCAGGTGGTCCGCGCGGGCACGCAGCTCGGCCGAGAGACCGGTGCGTTCCGAGCCGAAGGCCAGTACGGCGTCGTCCGGCAGCCGGGTGCCCCGGATGTCCTCGCCCTCCGGGTCGAGCGCGAACAGCGGCCCGGCGGGCAGGCCGGCGAGGTCCAGGCGCTCCACGGCGGTCGCGAAGTGCAGTCCCGCGCCGCCGCGCACCACGGTGGGGTGCCAGGGGTCGAGCGTGCCCGTGGTCACCACCCCCGTCGCCCCGAAGCCGGCGGCCAGCCGGATCACGGCACCGGCGTTGCCCAGGTTGCGCGGATTGTCCAGCACCACGACGGGGGCGGTGCGGGGCGTGCGGGCGAGCGCGCGCAGGTTCGCCTCGCGGGACGGACGTACGGCGAGGGCGGCCACACCGGTCGGATGCGGGCGGGGCACGAGGGCGGCGTACTCACGCGCGGACACCTCCGTCAGCAGGGCGTCCAGAGTGCCGTGGACGTCGCCCGCCAGTTCCTCGGCGAGGCCGAGCGCCGCCTGCCGGTCGGTGGCGACCGCGACCGGCACCTCGGCACCGAAGCGCAGCGCGTGCTTGAGGGCGTGGAAGCCGTCGAGCAGGACGGCGCCCTGGGCGTGCGCGCGCCAGCGGCTGAGCGGGTCGGTCATGCGGTGAACCCTACGTGGTCGGCCGTTCCCTCCTCCGGCGAGCGCGGTGCCGGGACCGCGCCGGCCCTCCGGGTGAGCCGTCCCCGCGCGCGTTCCGCGAGGTCGCCGAGGCGGCGCAGGAACGACGTCGGCAGGAACACCGCGTCGGCGGCGATCATCGCCAGGGAGAAGAACGGCAGGCCGAGGACGACCGCGATCACCGCGTGCTCGGTCATCATCGCGATCAGCAGGACGTTCTTGACCCGCCGGTTGAACAGGGTGAACGGGAAGGCGACCTGCACCATGACCGTTCCGTAGGCCACGATCAGCATGATCGTGCCGCTGGAGGACATCAGGTCCGCGAGCCCGGGCCAGGGAGAGAAGTAGTCCAGGTGGAGCGGGTAGTAGACGGCGGTGCCGTCCTGCCAGCGCGAGCCCTGGACCTTGTACCAGCCGGCCGTGGCGTAGATCAGACAGGCCTCGGCCATGATCACGACCAGGGCGCCGTTGTGCAGGACATTGGCGATGACGTCCAGCAGGAGCCGGGGATCCCGCCCGGCCGCCCACCGCCCGACGGCCCACCACAGACCGAGTCCCGCCCACACCGTCCACAGCAGCACCAGGATCTGCCATCCGTTGTCGAACCGCCCGGTCAGCGTCGCGGTGCCGAGCGCCAGGCCGAGGACCGCCCACAGCACCGGCCCCACCAGGTCGGCGCGCACCCGCTCGCCACGAGCGCGCGCCGCCGCGTCGCGGGCCGCGCGGCGGGCGTCGAGGGACCACACCTGTCCGCAGCGCGTGAACACCAGGTAGATCGACATCAGGTGCAGGACGTTGTCGCCGCCGTCACCGACGAAGACGCTGCGGTTCTGCAGCGACAGCACGCCCATCATGAACAGCAGGGACGAGGTCCGGGTGCGCCAGCCGAGCGCCAGGGCCGCGGCGGCGAGGAGGGCCAGCGCGTAGCAGATCTCGAACCAGAGCCGCCCGTCGGACCACAGCAGCGCCGTGAAGGCGTGGTTGTCCGCGGTCAGCTGCTTGGCCAGGTTCCAGCCCCACGGCCCGGAAGGACCGTACAGCTCCTGCCGGTGCGGGAACTCGCGCAGCAGGAACAGCAGCCAGGTCCCGGCGAACCCGATCCGGATCACGGCGCTCTGGTACGGCCCGAGGGCGGCCCCGGTCACCCGGGCGATACCGGCGGACAGCTTCAGGGAGAGACGGTTCACCGCACGCCTCCCGCGGCCTCGTCGGACGTCACGGACCACCAGGGCAGCACGCGGTAGACGGGCTTGTCGTACACGCGCTCACGGCTCCAGGGCGGCGGCTGCACATTGGTGGTGCTGGAACGGACCTGCACGCGCTGGATCACGCCTTCCCGGCTGGTCGGATCGCTCCGGTACAGGCGCATCACCACGATCCGGCGCAGGTACTGTTCGGACAGCGAGCCGCGCAGACCCACGGCGCGGTTGTCGGTGTCGTGCGTGGAGGCGAAGAAGTCCCAGGCCCGGCGCAGCTCGTTCTGCTGGGTGTGGCTGGGCGCCAGGTTGCCGTCGATGGCTGCGCCGTCCTCGGCGGACAGGTCGGTCCACCCGGTGATGCGCAGCCCGCCGTCGCGCATCCGCACCTCCGCGCGGACCTGTACGGCGATGTTCTGCTGGAGCGGGTTCGGGGCGAACAGCTTCCAGTTCTGCTCGAACTCGGGGTCCACCCACCCCTGTATCGCCTCGCCATGCTGCTTCGTCACGGTGTTGGAGGGCGCGAGGGTGAGGAACACCATCAGCAGATGCACACCGGCGGTCACGGCGATCACCGCGAGGACGAGCGCGGCGACGACCTGGTATCCGGTGGAGAGAGCGGCCACACCGACACGGGGTCCGGTCCCGGCACCAGCGGCACCGGACTCGAACGCGGACCCACCGGTACGAGGGTCGGCCCAGGCGGCCCCGACGCGGGGATCGGAAGCGAAGATCCCGGTACCGGGCTCAGTCCCCGTACCAGCGGTGCCGGGCTCGGGTACGGCCATGCCGGTACGAGGATCCGCCCAGGCGGCACCACCACGCGACCCGGACGCGAACACCCCGGCACCGGACCCAGCACCCGCACCACCGGTGCCGGACTCGAACGCAGACCCGCCGGTACGAGGATCCGCCCAGGCGGCACCACCACGCGGCTCCGACGCGAACACCCCGGCACCGGACCCAGCCCCCGCACCACCGGTGCCGGGCTCGGGAACGGCCATGCCGGTACGGGCGCCGGTCCCCGTACCGTCGGCACGGGGCTCGGGCACCGGTCCATCAGTTCGGCGCCCGGACCCTGTGTCTCCGGCGTGGGGCCCGGGCGCGGGCGCGTCGTTACGTGGCTCAGGCGCGTCGTTACGTGGCTCAGGGGCGGCGTTACGTGGCTCAGGGGCGGCGGGCGGCGAGGCCGGCCGCGGCGGCTGTTCCGGGAGACGCGTCCCGGCCGGCCCGTCGGGATCCCGCGGTTCCCGCGAGTCCTCGTCGTACGCGTCCATTCCGTCCCGTCCCCCGTATCGGCTCATTCTCGTTAGGCCCGGTCGTTCCGCTCGGTCTCGTCCGCCCGGCGTCCGGGCCGGGCGGGGCAGCCCGTCGGCGCCGGGTTCGGCACAGGCGCCGCACGCTGCACCAGCGCCACGTCTCGGTGCCCGCACGGAACGGTACTCAGCCAGGGGCACCGGGCGCAGCCCCGGGGCCGATCCGAGGGCGTGGCCACGCCACTGGCGGCACGCGGGAACTCAGCGGACACGGCATCCGCCGCTCGGACGGGCGCCATGCCACAGCCCACCGCCGGCATCCCGCGCCACCGTGCTCACCCGCTCACCGCTCGTCCACCCTGACCCGCCCTCGCCGGCCCTTCAGCCCACCGGGTCACGCCCGCCCCCACCCTTCCACCACACCCTCACGCCCCCTCCGCCCTGCCCTTCCACCCCCTCGGACCAGCCCGTGAACCACGCCCCGTCCTACGCCCCGGCACGTTGTCCACAGGCCGTGCCGGGAGTTTTCCACAGCGGTTGACACCCCGTGGCGGCCCGGCCCACCATGGATTGCGCACGGACCGAACGATCGGTCGGGCCGGGCGGGCAGAACAGTGTTCACCGCAGAGCCGAGGTCAGGGGGACCGCATGGCCACAGCAGCCGCGCAGCGCACGGCCGGTACAGAGGCGGACGGCGCGCCGGACACCACCGACACGGCGGCCTACCAGGCGGCCTTCGACGCGGCCGTCGCCGCCGACGAGCGCATCGAACCGCGCGACTGGATGCCGGACGCCTACCGCGCGACCCTGGTCCGGCAGATCGCCCAGCACGCGCACTCCGAGATCATCGGCATGCAGCCGGAGGCCAACTGGATCACCCGCGTGCCCTCACTGCGGCGCAAGGCGATCCTGATGGCCAAGGTCCAGGACGAGGCCGGCCACGGCCTGTATCTGTACAGCGCGGCCGAGACGCTCGGCACCAGCCGCGACGAGCTGCTCGACAAACTGCACGCCGGCCGCCAGAAGTACTCCTCGATCTTCAACTACCCGACCCTGACCTGGGCCGACGTCGGAGCGATCGGCTGGCTGGTGGACGGCGCCGCGATCACCAACCAGGTGCCCCTGTGCCGCTGCTCCTACGGCCCGTACGCCCGCGCGATGGTGCGGATCTGCAAGGAGGAGTCCTTCCACCAGCGCCAGGGCTACGAACTGCTGCTGGCCCTCAGCAAGGGCACACCGGAACAGCACGCCATGGCACAGGACGCGGTGGACCGCTGGTGGTGGCCGTCGCTGATGATGTTCGGCCCGCCCGACGACGAGTCCCAGCACTCCGCGCAGTCGATGGAGTGGAAGATCAAGCGGCACTCCAACGACGAACTGCGCCAGCGCTTCGTGGACATCTGCGTCCCGCAGGCCGAGTCCCTGGGTCTCACCCTCCCCGACCCGGAACTGCGGTGGAACGAACAGCGGGGGCACCACGACTTCGGCCCGATCGACTGGACGGAGTTCTGGGAGGTGCTCAAGGGCAACGGCCCCTGCAACGAACAGCGCCTCACCCAGCGCAGGCGCGCCCACGACGAGGGCGCGTGGGTACGGGAAGCCGCCGCGGCCTACGCGGCCAAGCACACCGGCGACACCGGTGGGACGGGAGCGACGCGAGCATGAGCACCACCGACTGGCCCCTGTGGGAGGTCTTCGTGCGCTCCCGGCGCGGCCTGTCCCACACCCACGCCGGCAGCCTGCACGCGCCCGACGCAGAGCTGGCCCTGCGCAACGCCCGCGATCTGTACACCCGGCGCGGTGAGGGCGTCTCCATCTGGGTCGTCCCGGCCACCGCCGTCACCGCCTCCTCGCCGGACGAGAAGGACCCCTTCTTCGAGCCGGCCGCCGACAAGCCCTACCGGCACCCGACCTTCTACGAGATCCCGGAAGGGGTGAAGCACCTGTGACCGCCGCCGGCCCCGCCCTCGTCCCGGTGACCGCCGCGCTCGCCCTCGGCGACGACGCCCTGGTGCTCTCCCACCGCCTCGGGGAGTGGGCCGGGCACGCCCCGGTCCTGGAGGAGGAGGTCGCCCTCGCCAACATCGCCCTGGACCTGCTCGGGCAGGCACGGGTGCTGCTGTCGCTGGCCGGTGACGAGGACGAACTGGCCTACCTGCGCGAGGAGCGGTCCTTCCGCAACCTCCAGCTCGTCGAGCAGCCGAACGGCGACTTCGCGCACACCATCGCCCGCCAGCTGTACTTCTCCACGTACCAGCACCTCCTGTACGCCGGCCTGGCCGCGGCGGACGGCCCGTTCGCGCCGCTGGCGGCGAAGGCGGTGAAGGAGGTCGCCTACCACCGCGACCACGCCGAGCAGTGGACGCTGCGGCTCGGCGACGGCACCCGGACCAGCCATGAGCGGATGGCCCGGGCCTGTGCCGCGCTGTGGCGCTACACCGGGGAGATGTTCCAGCCGGTGGAGGGCCTGACCGTCGACTGGGCGCGGCTGGAGGAGCGGTGGCTGGAGTCCGTCGAGGACGTGCTCACCCGTGCCACCCTCACCCTCCCCGAGGGGCCGCGCACCGGTGCCTGGTCGGCGGGGGCCGGCCGGCAGGGCCTGCACACCGAGCCGTTCGGCCGGATGCTCGCCGAGATGCAGCACCTGCACCGCAGCCACCCGGGGGCGACATGGTGACCGCCACCGCCCTGGAGACGGAACTGCTGGAGCTGGCCGGGGCGGTGCCCGACCCCGAGCTGCCCGTGCTCACGCTGCGGGAGCTGGGCGTGCTCCGCGCGGTGCACGTCCACGGCACGGACGCGGTGGAGGTCGATCTCACCCCCACCTACACCGGCTGTCCCGCCATCGAGGCGATGAGCGTCGACATAGAGCGGGTGCTGCGCGCCCACGGCATGCGCGAGGTCACCGTCCGTACGGTGCTCACCCCCGCCTGGTCGACCGACGACATCACCCCCGAAGGACGCGAGAAACTCCGGGAGTTCGGCATCGCTCCGCCCCGCACCCAGCGCCCGGCCGGCCCGGTGCCGCTGTCCCTGGGCCCGACGCGCACCCGGTCCACGGACCGGACCGGGAACGCCGGCCCGGATGCGGCGGCGGAACCGGTCCGCTGTCCGCACTGCGGATCGGCCGACACCGAGCTGCTGAGCCGGTTCTCCTCGACCGCGTGCAAGGCGCTGCGCCGGTGCCTGGACTGCCGCGAACCGTTCGACCACTTCAAGGAGTTGTGATGGCACGCTTCCACCCGCTCCCGGTGGCCGCGGTCGACCGGCTCACGGACGACTCCGTCGCCCTCACCCTCTCCGTCCCGCCCGGACTGCGCGAGGAGTACCGGCACGCGCCCGGCCAGCATCTGGCGCTGCGCCGCCGGGTGGACGGCACGGAGATCCGCCGCACCTACTCGATCTGCTCCCCCGCCCCCGACCCGGCCGGCGAGGGACCGGCGACCTTGCGGGTGGGGGTGCGGCTGGTGGAGGGCGGGGCCTTCTCCGCCTACGCGCTGAAGGAGATCAACGCCGGGGACGAGCTCGAGGTGATGACCCCGGCGGGCCGCTTCACCCTGGACCCGGCCCCGGGGTGGTACGCGGCGGTGGTCGGCGGCAGCGGCATCACCCCGGTGCTGTCCATCGTCACCACGCTGCTGGCACGCGAACCGCGGGCCCGGTTCTGTCTGATACGCAGCGACCGGACGGCCGCCTCGACGATGTTCCTGGAGGAGGTCGCCGACCTGAAGGACCGCTACCCCGAGCGGCTTCAGCTGGTGACCGTGCTCTCCCGGGAGGAGCAGCAGGCGGGCCTGCCGTCGGGCCGGCTCGACCGGGAGCGGCTCACGGGACTGCTGCCCGCGCTGCTGCCGGTGACGGAGGTGGCGGGCTGGTTCCTGTGTGGACCGTACGGGCTGGTGCAGGGCGCGGAACGGGCACTGCGCGACCTGGGCGTGGCACGGGACCGGATCCACCAGGAGATCTTCCATGTGGACGCGGGCTCGGCCCCCGCGGCGACGGCGGCGGCGCCCGCGCACAGCACCGTCACCGCGCGGCTGGACGGGCGCGGCGGCACCTGGCCGGTGCGCGAGGGCGAGTCGCTGCTGGAGACGGTGCTGCGCAACCGGCCCGACGCGCCCTACGCCTGCAAGGGCGGCGTGTGCGGGACGTGCCGGGCCTTCCTGGTCGCGGGCGAGGTGCGCATGGACCGCAACTTCGCGCTGGAGACGGAGGAGACGCAGGCCGGGTATGTGCTGGCCTGCCAGTCGCATCCGCTGACGGAAAGGGTGGAGCTGGACTTCGACCGCTGACGTACCGCCTCCGCCGGGTGGCTAGAGGACGAAGCCCGGGGTGCCGTCGTCGGTGACGACCGGGCGGCCTGCCTGCTGCCAGTCCTGCATGCCGCCGTCGACGTTCACCGCGTCGACGCCCTGCTGGACCAGGTACATGGTGACCTGGGCCGAGCGGCCGCCCGAGCGGCAGATGACGTGGACGCGACCGTCCTGCGGGGCGGCCTCGGTCAGCTCGCCGTAGCGGGCGGCGAACTCGCTGAGGGGGATGTGCAGCGCCCCCTCGGCGTGGCCCGCCTGCCACTCGTCGTCCTCGCGGACGTCCAGCAGGAAGGCACCGTCCTTGACGTCCGTGACCTGGACCGTGGGCACACCAGCTCCGAAATTCATGCCTCCGACGCTACCCGAAGCCGGGCTCAGCCCTGTCCCAGGAGGCCGGCCAGTTCCACCTCCCGCTGGGCGATGTCGGCGCGCAGCCGGCCGGCGATCTCGTCGAGCAGTCCGTCGGGGTCGTCCGGGGCGAGCCGGAGCAGCCCGGCGATCGCGCCCTCCTCCAGCTCGCGGGCGACGATCGCGATCAGTTCCTTGCGCTGGGCGAGCCATTCGAGGCGGGCGTACAGCTCCTCGGCGGGGCTGGGCCGGCGTTCGGGCGGTACCGGTCCGGCGGCCCACTCGGCGGCCAGCTCCGTGAGCAGGGTCTCGTCACCGCGGGCATAGGCGGCGTTGACCCGGCTGAGGAACTCCTCGCGCCGCTTGCGCTCGTCCTCCTCCTGGGCCAGGTCGGGGTGGGCCTTGCGGGCGAGGTCGCGGTAGAGCTTGCGGGCCCGCTCGCTGGGCCGGACCCGCTCCGGGGGCCGTACCGCCTGGCCGGTGAGCATGGCGGTGGCCTCCGGGAACAGGCCGTCGCCGTCCATCCAGCCGTGCAGCAGCTCCTCCACGTCCGGCAGCGGCAGCACCCGGGCACGGGCCTCGGCGGCGCGGCGGACGTCCTCGGGGTCACCGGTGCGGGCGGCGCGCGCCTCGGCGATCTGCGCGTCCAGTTCCTCGATCCGGGCGTACAACGGGCCGAGCCGCTGGTCGTGCAGGCGGGAGAAGTTCTCGACCTCGACGCGGAACGTCTCCACGGCGATCTCGTACTCGATCAGCGCCTGCTCGGCGGCCCGGACGGCCTGTTCCAGCCGCTCCTCGGGGCGCGGCGCCTGGGAATGGCCGGCTTCGGGGGTGGTCACCCGCTCAGCGTATCGTCGCGGGGCGCTCCGCCTGGCTTGTGGCGTGGGCGCGGGTGCGTTCGGGCCGGGCGCGCGGTTCCCCGCGCCCCGGGGAGTCGCAGAGCCCCCGCACCGGACGGGAGCTGTTTGTGCCGGAAGGGGATCGCTCTCGTGCCGTAGGGCTGAGTGGTGGCTCATACCCCCGTTTCCGCGGCTATCCGGCCCGTCCGTATGGCTGTCAGGAGGTCGGCGTGGTCGGATTCGGTGCGGTCGGCGTAGGTGTGGGCGAACGCGGTGATGGCCTCGTCCAGTTCCTCGTTCTTGCCGCAGTAGCCGGCGATCAGCCGCGGGTCGGCGCCGTGGGAGTGGGCGCGGGCCAGCAGGGCACCGGTCATGCGGCCGTAGTCGTCGAGCTGGTCGGCGGGGAGGGCGGCCGGGTCGACGCTGCCCTTGCGGTTGCGGAACTGGCGCACCTGGCAGGGGCGCCCCTCGACGGTGGTCCAGCCCAGCAGGATGTCGCTGACCACCTGCATCCGCTGCTGGCCGAGGACCACCCGGCGGCCCTCGTGCGCCACCGGCGGCACCGGGAAGCCGGCCGTGGCCAGGTGCGGCAGGAGCGCGGAGGGGCGGGCCTCCTTCACCTGGAGGATCAGCGGCTCCCCGCGGTGGTCGAGCAGCAGGACGACGTAGGAGCGGGTGCCGACGCTGCCGGTGCCGACCACCCGGAACGCCACGTCGTGCACGGCGTGCCGGGCCAGCAGGGGACGGCGGTCCTCGCCGATCGTGCCGGCGTACTCCTCCAGGGCCAGGGCGACCGCCGCGGCCTCGGCGTCCGGGATGTCACGCAGGACCGGCGGGGCGGGCACGAACCGGCGGCCGCCGCCCTCGACGGGCTCCGTGGACTTCGCCGCGAACCGGCCGCTGGTGTTGGTCCGGGCCTTCTCCGAGACCCTCCGCAGGGTGCCGAGCAGGTCGTGGGCGTCGGTGTGGGAGACCAGTTCCTCGTCGGCGATGGCGTTCCAGGCGTCGAGCGCCGGCATCTTGGCGAGCAGCCGCATGGTGCGGCGGTAGGCGCCGACCGCGTCCCGGGCCGCACCGCGGCAGGTGTCCTCGTCGGCGCCCGCCTCCCGGCCGGCCAGCACCAGGGAGGCCGCGAGCCGCTTCAGGTCCCACTCCCAGGGGCCGTGCGCGGTCTCGTCGAAGTCGTTGAGGTCGATGACGAGGTCACCGCGGGCATCGCCGTACAGGCCGAAGTTGGCCGCGTGCGCGTCCCCGCAGAGCTGGGTGCCGATCCCGGTCATGGGGGTGCGGGCGAGGTCGTACGCCATGAGCCCGGCCGAGCCGCGCAGGAAGGCGAACGGTCCGGCCGCCATCCGGCCCACGCGCAGCGGGATCAGCTCGGGGATGCGGCCGGCGTTGGACTCCCGTACCGCGCTCACCGCGTCGGGGCGGCCGGCGTCGGGGTCGTACGCGCGGTGGGCGGAACGCGGCACGCTCTCCCGCAGCGCCTTGCCCTCCTTCTTCGGCGCGCCGGACGCACCCGCCGGCCCCGGCTCCCCCGGGGCCCAGGAGGCGAAGCCCCGTACCCGGGGGAGCCGGCGCGCGCTCCGCGCCGCCGTGTCCGCCGCCCGCCCATCGCTTCCGGTCATCACGACCGCCTCCCCCGCACTGCCGCACGTCTTCGAACAGACGTCGGTACGACCATCGACTCGGGGAGACGGTACAACCGCCGGCCGGAATACCTGAGCCCCCGGCGGCCGGCGAACCGTAGGCTGGTCGGCACCGGACGATCTTGGGGGCGCGGTGAGGGACCTGGTCACACCGGAGGCCCGGGACCGGCTGGTGGTGCGGTTCGGGCCCGCGGTGCTCGCCTGGTGCGACCGGCTGCCCGGTCTGGTCGGTGAGCTGACCGCCCGCTGGGACCTGGCGGTCGTGGCGGCGGGCGGGGGAGGCACCTCACGGGTGTTCCGGTGTGTGGAGCGGCCCACGGGCGCCTCGGTATGGCTGAAACTCACGCCCGAGCCGGCGATCGCCCGTGAGGAGGCCGAGGCGCTGCGGGCGTGGGCGGGCAGGCCGTCGGTCGTCGGACTGCTGGCGGAAGACCCCGGCCTGGGGGCCCTGCTGCTGGAGGACGTGGAGCCGGGAGTGCCCGTACGACAGCTCTCCTGGGAGCTGTCCGGCGCGGCGGCGCTGCTGCGGGAGCTGCGGGCCGGCCCGCCCGCGCGGGGTGAGCACTCGGTGCTGGGGCCCCTGTCCCACCGGATCGGCTTCCTGTTCGACCTGGCGGACCGCACGCGGGCGGCGGTCCCGGCCGCCCCCTTCCCTCCGGGGGCACTGGACCGGGCCCGGGAGGCGGCCCTCGGACTCGCCGCCACCGGGCCCGTCGGCCTCGTACACGGTGATCTGCATCCGGCCAACGTGCTGTCCGGCCCCGGTGCCCGCATGGTGGCGATCGATCCGCGGCCGGCCTGGGGCGACCCGGACTTCGACGCCGTCGACTGGGCCCTGGACGGGGTCGCGGACGCGGCCGCGCTCGAGGAGCGGGTCCGGAAGCTGGCGGAGCTGGTCCCCGGCCAGTCCCCCGACCGGGTACGGGACTGGTGCCGGGCCCTGGCCCCGCTGCTCGCGCTGCCCAGGGTCCGCGCCGGCCGAAAGGACCCGGAAACCGCTTTCCTCATCGCGCTGACCAGCGGGAACGGCTAGGAACCGCGGTGAGCAGGCGGTGGGACAATGGCGTCGGCCTCATGCGTCAGGAAGGGGTAGGCCCATGACCACCCGGCCCGGCCTGCGGGAGCGGAAGAAGGCCAAGACCCGGCGCCTGCTCCGGCAGGAAGCCCTCCGTCTCTTCGTGGAGCAGGGATACGACAACACCACTGTCGAACAGATATGCGTCGCGGCCGACATCTCACCGAGCACGTTCTTCCGATACTTCCCGACGAAGGAGGACGTGGTCCTCACGGACGACCCCGGCCCGCTCGCGGAGGAGCCTCCCGCCGTGCCCGGCCCGCCGGAGCCGCCGGCGGACGACGCGGTGCGGGCCACGCTCCACGACCTGCTCGCCCGGCGTCTCGGCCCGGACCCGGACACCACGCTGGCGCGGCTCGGGCTGGCCGCGCGGGTGCCGTCCCTGCGCGGGCGGATGTGGCAGCGGCAGGAGGCGCAGGTCGCGCACACGGCGGCGCTGCTCGCCCGGCGCGCGGGAGGGGCCCCTGACGCGTACGAGGTGAGGGTGACCGCTGCCGTCCTCGCCGCGGTGGTCACCGAGACCCTTCTGTACTGGGCGGAACAGAACGGCGAGCCCGGCCTCCCGGCCCTCTTCGACCGGGCCCTGGCCCAGCTCGGCGGGCTCCGCCCGGGCCCCGGCTGCTCCTGAGAGCTTCCTCACAAAGGCTCCGGCGGCACAAAGGAGACCCCCGCAGCCCCAAAGGAGCCCCACAGCACCAACGCCCGGAAGCCTCGCGCCGGAAAAGCAGAAGGGCCGGTCTCGTAATCGAGACCGGCCACTTCCGGGTTGTGCGCGAGGGGGGAGTTGAACCCCCACGCCCTTGCGGGCACTGGAACCTGAATCCAGCGCGTCTGCCTATTCCGCCACCCGCGCATTGGGTGTGTCTTCCGGTTCCTTCCCTTTCGGGCTGGCCCCTTCCGACATCGAGAACATTAGCACGTCGTCCAGGGTGGATTCACATCCCTTCCCGCCGCCCCCGGCGACCCCGCCCGGGCCCTCCCCGTCACCGACGGCGGTGGTGCGCGCCTCCCCCGCGCCTCCCCCGCGCCTCCCCCGCGCAACCCCACGGCGCCCCGCCCGCGCCTCCCCCGCGCCTCCCCACGTGCACCGCCCGTGCCCGTCCGTCTCAGAGAGACACGGTTCACGTATCAACCTCGTACCGGTCCCGGCCGTCTCCCCGGAAGGCGGGCCGGGTGCACAGCCGGGTGCGGGACACTGGTCTTCGCCCGCCTCTACGATCCAGGGGCAGCAGGACACGCACCAGGAGTTCGAAGGGGAGCCGCTGGGGGAACCGGCTGATTGGCGGGCGCGTAGATACGATCAGTAAGCAGTACCCAGCAGTACCCCGGCAAGGCAGCGGCACACAGCAAGGCAAGACGACGGCAGGGACGGAGGAGGTGCCCCATGGGAGTCCTGAAGAAGTTCGAGCAGCGTCTCGAAGGTCTGGTGAACGGCACCTTCGCCAAGGTCTTCAAGTCCGAGGTCCAGCCCGTGGAGATCGCCGGAGCGCTCCAGCGGGAGTGCGACAACAACGCCACGATCTGGAACCGGGACCGCACCGTCGTGCCCAACGACTTCATCGTGGAGCTGAGCGCGCCGGACTACGAGCGCCTCAGCCCCTACTCCGGGCAGCTCGGCGACGAGCTGGCCGGGATGGTGCGCGACTACGCCAAGCAGCAGCGCTACACCTTCATGGGCCCGATCAAGGTCAATCTGGAGAAGGCCGAAGACCTGGACACCGGCCTGTACCGGGTGCGCTCGCGCACCCTCGCCTCCTCCAGCAGCCAGCAGGACCCGCAGGCGCCGCCCGCCCCGGCGCCCGGCCGCCCCGCGGCGGGCACCCCCGGCGGGTACGGCTACCCGCCGGCCGCCCCGCCCGCCGGGGCGCCCCCGATGCCGTCGACGCCGCCGCCCGGCGCCCGGCCCGGGGGGTACGGCTATCCGCAGCCCGCCACCCAGCGGCCCGCCGCGGCCCCGATGAGCGGCGCGCGCACCCGCTACTGGATCGAGATCAACGGCACCCGCCACCAGATCTCCCGCCCGACGCTGGTGCTGGGCCGCAGCACCGACGCCGATGTGCGGATCGACGACCCCGGCGTCTCCCGCCGGCACTGCGAGATCCGGACCGGAACGCCCTCGACGATCCAGGATCTCGGCTCCACCAACGGCATCGTGGTGGACGGGCAGCACACCACCCGCGCTACGCTCCGCGACGGCTCGCGGATCGTCGTGGGCAGCACCACCGTTATCTATAGGCAAGCCGAAGGGTGAAGCGGGGGCAATGTCAGAGCTGACCCTCACGGTCATGCGGCTGGGTTTCCTGGCCGTACTGTGGCTGTTCGTGATCGTGGCCGTGCAGGTCATCCGGAGCGACCTGTTCGGTACGCGCGTCACCCAGCGCGGATCGCGTAGGGAGGCGGCCCGGCCGCAGCAGTCCGGACGGCAGCAGACCCGGCAACAGGCCCGGCAGCAGGCCGCACCGCCGCAACAGCGCGGCCAGCAGGGCGGCGGCCGGCGCGGCCGCAACGCCCCGACCAAGCTGGTCGTGACCGAGGGCACACTGACCGGCACCACCGTCGCGCTGCAGGGCCAGACCATCACCCTGGGCCGGGCGCACGACTCCACGATCGTGCTGGACGACGACTACGCCTCCAGCCGCCATGCCAGGATCTACCCGGACCAGAACGGCCAGTGGATCATCGAGGACCTCGGTTCCACCAACGGCACGTACCTGGACCGGTCCCGGCTGACGACCCCCACACCGATCCCGCTGGGCGCGCCGATCCGCATCGGCAAGACCGCCATCGAGCTGCGGAAGTAGTGCTACGTCATGAATAAGCGCGAGCGGAGCGAGCACGCCGCGGCAGGCCGCCACCCGGTCTCCGGCGCGCTCCCGACCGGAGGGTGGGCAGTGTGGCTCGACACGACCGGCTGCAGTCGGAGCCGACGGGCGAGGTGCGCATGAGTCTGTCACTGCGCTTCGCCGCCGGATCGCACGAGGGCATGATCCGCGGGCACAACGAGGACTCCGGGTACGCCGGCCCGCGCCTGCTGGCGATCGCCGACGGCATGGGCGGCCAGGCGGCCGGCGAGGTCGCCTCCTCCGAGGTGATCTCCACCATCGTCCCGCTCGACGACGACGTGCCCGGCTCCGACCTCCTCACCTCGCTCGGCACCGCCGTGCAGCGCGCCAACGACCAGCTGCGCGCCATGGTCCAGGAGGACCCGCAGCTGGAGGGCATGGGCACCACCCTCACCGCCCTGCTGTGGACCGGCCGGCGGCTCGGTCTGGTGCACGTCGGCGACTCGCGCGCCTATCTGCTGCGCGATGGCGTCCTCACCCAGATCACCCAGGACCACACCTGGGTGCAGCGGCTCGTCGACGAGGGCCGGATCACCGAGGAAGAGGCCACCACCCACCCGCAGCGCTCCCTGCTGATGCGCGCCCTCGGCAGCAGCGAGCACGTCGAGCCCGACCTCTCCATCCGCGAGGTCCGCGCCGGCGACCGCTATCTGATCTGTTCCGACGGACTGTCCGGCGTGGTCTCCCACCAGACGATGGAGGAGACCCTCGCCAGCTACCAGGGCCCCGAGGAGACCGTGCAGGAGCTGATCCAGCTCGCGCTGCGCGGCGGCGGCCCGGACAACATCACGGTCATCGTCGCCGACGTGCTGGACCTGGACCAGGGCGACACCCTCGCCGGTCAGCTGTCCGACCAGCCGGTGGTGGTCGGCGCGGTCGCCGAGAACCAGCACCACCCGCACGACAACGGCATCATGCAGACCCCGGCCGGCCGCGCCGCCCATCTGGGCCGGCAGGGCCACGGCGGCGGCGAGTTCGGACCGCCCGGCTCCGGTGACACCGGTTACCAGCAGGGCGGCGGCTTCGGCGAGTACGCCGACGACGACTTCTCCAAGCCGCGCAAGCAGCGCAGATGGCTCAAGACGTCCCTGTACGGCGCCCTCGCCCTCGCCGTCGTGGGCGGCGGACTGTACGGCGGCTACCGCTGGACGCAGACGCAGTACTACATCGGCGCCAAGGACGAGCACGTCGCGCTGTACCGCGGGATCAGCCAGGACCTGGCCTGGGTGTCGCTGTCGAAGGTGGAGAGGGACCACCCCGAGATCGAACTCAAGTACCTGCCGCCGTACCAGCAGAAGCAGGTGAAGGCCACGATCGCGGAGGGCGGCCTCCAGGCGGCCCGGACGAAGGTCGAGGAGCTGGCCGTGCAGGCCTCCGCCTGCCGGAAGCAGGCCGAGCGCAAGGCCGCGGACGAGGCCGCGCGCGACGCGAAGAACGACAAGGGCAAGCCCGCCGACGGCGGCAAGGCCACCGGCGGCACCTCCGGCACCGGCACCACGGGGACCGGCGGCACCGGCACCGGCACCACCGCCGGTACGGGCACGCACGCCGCGTTCCCGGAGGACTCCGTCCCGCCGGTCGTCGCCGTGGCCCAGGTCTCCCTCGTCACGAAGGCCACCCCGACCCCGAACCCGACGGCCTCGAGGACGACCCCGGCGTCTCCTTCGAAGTCTCCGTCCACGACCCCGTCCGCGACCCCCAGCCCCGGCCCCACTCTCTCGGAGGATGAGCAGAAGGTCGTCTCGCTGTGCGGTAAGCAGTAGGCAAGCCGTGAGAGGCCCCGTCACACGATGAGCAGTTCTACGAATTCGCCGACGCATCACACGTCCACGATCGGCGCCATCGGCGCGCCGAGCCGCCGCAACACCGAGCTGGCCCTGCTGGTCTTCGCCGTGGCCATCCCGGTGTTCGCCTACGCCAACGTGGGCCTGGCCATCAGCGACCAGGTCCCGTCCGGGCTGCTCAGCTACGGCCTGGGCCTCGGGCTGCTGGCCGGCGTCGCCCACCTCGCCGTACGGAAGTTCGCCCCGTACGCCGACCCGCTGCTGCTGCCGCTGGCCACCCTGCTCAACGGGCTGGGGCTGGTGTGCATCTGGCGGCTGGACCAGTCCAAGCTGCTCCAGTCGCTGCCCAACTTCGTCACGGCCGCACCCCGGCAGCTGCTGTACACCGCGCTGGGCATCGCGCTGTTCGTCGTGGTGCTGATCTTCCTGAAGGACCACCGCGTCCTCCAGCGCTACACGTACATCTCCATGTTCAGCGCCCTGGTGCTGCTCATCCTGCCGCTGGTGCCGGGTCTCGGGGCCAACATCTACGGCGCGAAGATCTGGATCCGGATCCCCGGTCTGGGTTCCCTCCAGCCCGGCGAGTTCGCGAAGATCGTCCTCGCCGTGTTCTTCGCCGGCTACCTGATGGTGAAGCGCGACGCCCTGGCCCTCGCCAGCCGCCGCTTCATGGGCCTGTACCTGCCGCGCGGCCGCGACCTCGGCCCGATCCTGGTCGTCTGGGCGATCTCGATCCTCATCCTGGTCTTCGAGACGGACCTCGGCACCTCGCTGCTGTTCTTCGGGATGTTCGTCATCATGCTGTACGTCGCCACCGAGCGGACCAGCTGGATCGTCTTCGGTCTGCTGATGTCCGCGGCCGGCGCCGTGGGCGTGGCGAGCTTCGAACCGCACATCCAGACCCGTGTGAAGGCCTGGCTCGACCCGATGAGGGAGTACACCCTCAGCCGGACCGGGGCCCACGACGGCGTCCTCCACTCCGAGCAGGCCATGCAGGCCCTGTGGGCCTTCGGCTCCGGCGGAACCCTCGGCTCCGGCTGGGGCCAGGGCCACTCCGACCTGATCCGGTTCGCCGCCAACTCCGACTTCATCCTCGCCACCTTCGGCGAGGAGCTGGGCCTGGCCGGCATCATGGCGATCCTGCTGATCTACGGTCTGATCGTGGAGCGCGGCGTGCGCACCGCCCTCGCCGCCCGCGACCCGTTCGGCAAGCTGCTCGCCATCGGCCTGTCCGGCGCCTTCGCCCTCCAGGTCTTCGTGGTGGCCGGCGGTGTCATGGGGCTCATCCCGCTGACCGGTATGACCATGCCGTTCCTCGCGTACGGTGGTTCGTCCGTGCTGGCCAACTGGGCGCTGATCGGCATCCTGATCCGGATCAGCGACACCGCCCGCCGCCCGGCGCCCGCCCCCGCGAGCAACCCCGACGCCGAGATGACCCAGGTGGTCCGCCCGTCATGAACAAGCCCCTGCGCCGCATCGCGATCTTCTGCGGTCTGCTCGTGCTGACCCTGCTGCTGCGGGACAACTACCTCCAGTACGTCAAGGCCGACAGCCTCAAGGACGACCCGAAGAACCGTCGTGTCACCATCGCCCGCTACGCCACCCCGCGCGGCGACATCCTCGTCGGCGGCGACCCGATCACCGGGTCCGCCGAGACGAGCAAGAGCGGTGTGAACGACCTGAAGTACAAGCGGACGTACAAGAACGGCGCCATGTGGGCGCCGGTCACCGGTTACGCCTCGCAGGCCTTCGGCGCCACCCAGCTGGAGTCCATCGAGGACGGCATCCTGACCGGCGACGACGACCGGCTGTTCTTCCGCAAGACCCTGGACATGATCACCGGCAAGGAGCAGCAGGGCGGCAACGTCGTCACCACGCTGAACGCCGGCGCGCAGAAGGCCGCGTTCGAGGGTCTGAAGAAGCAGGGCGGCAAGGGCGCGGTGGTCGCGCTGGAGCCCTCCACGGGCAAGATCCTGGCGCTGGCCTCCTACCCGTCGTACGACCCCTCGTCCTTCGCGGGCAACACGAACGACGACGCGGCGGCCTGGAAGAAGCTCCAGAAGAAGTACAACCCGAACGACCCGATGCTGAACCGGGCGCTGCGCGAGACGTACCCGCCGGGCTCGACCTTCAAGGTGGTCACGGCCGCCGCGGCGCTGGAGAACGGCAAGTACACCTCGGCCGACGAGCGGACCGACTCGCCGCTGCCGTGGACCATGCCGGGCACCACGACCGAGCTGAAGAACGAGGGCAACATCCCCTGCGAGAACGCGACCATGCGGGTCGCGCTCCAGTTCTCCTGCAACACCGTCTTCGGCAAGATCGGCTCCGACCTCGGCAACGACAAGATGCTGGAGGAGGCGAAAAAGTTCGGCTTCGACTCCGAGCAGTTCACGCCGGTGCGCGCGACCGCCTCGGTGTTCTCCGACGACATGAACAAGTCGCAGACCGCGCTGTCGTCCATCGGCCAGTACAACACCGCCGCCACCCCGCTGCAGATGGCGATGGTGGCCTCGGCGGTCGCCAACGACGGCAGGCTGATGAAGCCGTACATGGTCGACGAGCTGCAGTCCTCCAACCTGGACCCGGTCGCCAAGACCGAGCCGGAGGAGCTGAGCCGGCCGCTGTCGCCGAAGAACGCGCAGATCCTCCAGGACATGATGCAGACGGTGGTCGAGAAGGGCACCGGCACGAACGCGAAGATCGACGGCGTCACGGTCGGCGGCAAGACGGGTACCGCCCAGCACGGCGTGGAGAACAGCGAGAACCCGTACGCGTGGTTCATCTCCTACGCCAAGCTGCCCGACGGCAGCTCGCCGGTGGCGGTGGCCGTGGTGATCGAGGACGAGAGCGCCAACCGCGACGACATCTCCGGTGGCGGCCTGGCCGCGCCGATCGCGAGGAACGTCATGAAGGCGGTCGTCAACGCCAAGAAGTGACCGACCCCGGCCCCGGAAGTGACACCCCTCACACGCATTTCACATCGCCGCACGTTGCGATACCGGTCCTGTATCGGGTTACGGGCTTGGCCAGGTCACACAGAGCGAGCCGGGTACGGTAGGCCCGGACGGCAGCGCCTCCGGCCGCGCACAGGGGCGCGGCCGAGACCGACGGAGAGGGCTGGTAGGTAGCTATGGAAGAGCCGCGTCGCCTCGGCGGCCGGTACGAGCTGGGCCAGGTGCTCGGCCGCGGTGGCATGGCCGAGGTCTACCTCGCGCACGACACCCGGCTCGGCCGCACCGTGGCGGTGAAGACGCTGCGCGCGGACCTCGCGCGCGACCCGTCCTTCCAGGCCCGGTTCCGCCGGGAGGCCCAGTCGGCCGCCTCGCTCAACCATCCCGCGATCGTCGCGGTCTACGACACGGGCGAGGACTACATCGACGGGGTCTCCATCCCGTACATCGTGATGGAGTACGTCGACGGTTCCACGCTGCGTGAGCTGCTGCACTCCGGCCGCAAGCTGCTGCCCGAGCGGGCGATGGAGATGACCATCGGCATCCTCCAGGGCCTGGAGTACGCGCACCGCAGCGGCATCGTCCACCGGGACATCAAGCCGGCCAACGTCATGCTGACCCGGGGCGGCCAGGTCAAGGTGATGGACTTCGGCATCGCCCGCGCCATGGGCGACGCCGGCATGACCATGACCCAGACGGCCGCGGTCATCGGCACCGCCCAGTACCTCTCCCCGGAGCAGGCCAAGGGCGAGCAGGTCGACGCCCGCTCGGACCTGTACTCGACCGGCTGCCTGCTCTACGAACTGCTGACGGTACGGCCGCCGTTCGTGGGCGACTCCCCGGTGGCCGTGGCCTACCAGCACGTGCGCGAGGAGCCCCAGCCCCCGTCGGTCTTCGACCCCGAGATCACGCCCGAGATGGACGCGATCGTCCTCAAGGCGCTGGTCAAGGACCCGAACTACCGCTACCAGTCGGCCGACGAGATGCGCGCCGACATCGAGGCCTGCCTGGACGGCCAGCCGGTCGCGGCCACGGCCGCGCTGGGCGCGGTGGGCTACGGCGGCTACCCCGAGGAGCAGGCGACGACCGCGCTGCGCGCGGACGCGGGCGCGACCACCGTGCTGCCGCCGATGACCCCCGACGACGGCGGCTACGGCTACGACGACCGTCCGGACCGCCGCCGCCAGCAGAAAAAGAAGTCCGGCACCGGCACGGTCCTGCTGGTCGTCGCGGGCCTGCTGGTGCTGGTCGGCGCGATCCTGATCGGCAAGTACGCGTTCACCCACAAGAACTCGGACGACGGCAAGGTGCCCGTGCCGTCGTTCGTGGGCCAGCCGCAGAAGACGGCCGAGAAGATGGCCGCGAACGTCGACCTCAAGGTGGCGGTCAGCAAGAAGCCCTGCGAGGACCAGGCCACGGGCAATGTGTGTTCCCAGGATCCCGAGCAGGGCCTGAAGGTCGAGAAGAACACCACGGTCAACCTGGTGATCTCCACGGGCGCGCCCAAGGTCCAGGTGCCGGACGTGCGCGGGGCCCAGTTCGACCAGGCGGAGACCCAGCTGAAGGACAAGGGTTTCGAGGTCGACAGGAAGTTCGAGGTGTCGGACCGTACGCCGGGGGTCGTCATCACCCAGGACCCGGAGCCCGGCGTCAGCAAGGAGAAGGGCACCACGATCACCCTCACGGTCGCCAAGCCCGAGGAGAAGATCGCGGTTCCCGATGTCACCGGCAAGTCGTGCGACGAGGCGAAGGCCGCGCTCCAGGCCCAGGGGCTGGTGCCGAGCTGCACCGAGACCCCGGTCAGCGATCCCGCGCAGGACGGGAAGGTGCAGAACACCAACCCGACGGCGGGCCAGCAGGTCGTCAAGAACACCAACGTGGTGATCAACGTCGGCAAGGCCCAGCAGCAGCAGTCGGCCGTGCCGAACGTCGTCGGCCAGCGGGTGAAGGACGCCAGGAAACTGCTCCAGCAGGCCGGTTTCAACAACATCCAGTTCGCGAACGGCAGCCCCGACGACGACAACGCGTTCGTGGCCCAGCAGGACCCGCAGGCCAACAGCCAGGCCGACCCGAACGGCACGACGATCACGCTGACCACGGTGTCGTTCGGCCGGGACCACGGCAACGGCAACGGGAACAACAACGGCGACAACGACAACGGCGGCGGCGAGATGGACTTCTTCGGCGGCATGGGCGGCTGACGCCTGACGCCTCCGTGTGGCCCCGCCGGGACGTCCCGGCGGGGCCAACGCCGTTCCGGGCCGGTGTCAGCGCAGTTCCGCCGGCGGGGTGCGCTCGCTGTCGACCTTCTGCACACGGACCAGTTCGCCCCAGACCACGTAGCGGTGGCGGGAGGTGTAGACCGGGGTGCAGGTCGTCAGGGTGATGTAGTGGCCGGGCTTCTTCCGGCCGGATTCCTTGGGCACCGGGGAGAGGACCTCGACGTTGTACTTCGAGGTCTCGGGGAGGATCGAGTAGACCTTGTAGACGTACCAGTCGTCCCGGGTCTCGAAGACGATCGGGTCGCCCTTCGCCAGCTTGTCGATGTTGTGGAACTTCGCGCCGTGGCCGTCCCGGTGGGCGGCGACGGTGAAGTTGCCCTCCTTGCCGGAGGTGGGCAGCGTCGCCTTGACCGGCTTCGTGTAGTAACCGGCCACGCCGTCGTTGAGGACGTCCGTGCCCGTGCCCTTCTCGACCAGCACCTCGCCGTTGCGCATCGCCGGCACGTGCAGGAAGCCGATGCCGTCGCCGGTGTCGAGGGCTCCCGGTCCCGAGTCCTTCTCCTGGGCCCAGTGCTCGCGCACCTGGTCGGCCTTCCGGTCCGCCTTGCGGTCCGCTATCACGTTCGTCCACCACAGCGAGTAGACGACGAACAGGCCGAGCAGCACGCCCGCCGTGATGAGGAGTTCCCCGAAGACGCTGACCGCGAGCGCGATCCGGCCGGGGCGCCTGCGGCGCGGGGCCGGGTCCGGTTCGGGCGCGCCCGTGGTCTCTTCGGTCTCGTCGGCGGTCGCTGCCACAGTTCCTCTGCCCTTGCTCGGTGAGCCCTATTCGATGAGCGCGTCCGGTTTGCCCTTGCTGCGCGGGCGTTCCTGGACCATCTTGCCCCAGACGATCAGGCGGTACTTGCTGGTGAACTCCGGCGTGCACGTGGTGAGGGTGATGTAGCGGCCGGGCCGGGTGAAGCCGGAGCCCGGCGGCACGGGGTCCAGCACGCTGACGTTGGACGGCGAGGTCACCGGGAGCGTCGAGGTGACCTCGTACACGAAATAGGTGTCCTGCGTCTCGACCACGACCGGGTCGCCCGGGGTGAGCCGGTTGATGTACCGGAACGGCTCGCCGTGCGTGTTGCGGTGCGCCGCGAGACCGAAGTTGCCGGTCCTGTCCTGGGGCATCGCCGTCTTCAGCGGGGCCTCGCCGTAGTGCCCGACCATGCCCTTGTCGAGCACCTTCTTGTTGCTGGTGCCCTCCGCGATGGGCGCGACCACGTCCAGCTTGGGGATGTGCAGGATGGCGAAGCCCTGGCCCGGCTCGAAGACGCCCGGGCTGCGCCGGCCGCTGGCCCAGTCGTCCTGGAGCCGGTGCGTGGCGCTGCCGGCCTGCATGTGCGCGCGGACGTTGGTCCACCACAGCTGGTAGGTGACGAACAGCAGCATCAGCACGCCGGTGGTGATGAACAGTTCGCCTATGGCCCGGCTCGCCAGGGTCGCCGGGCCCGGCTTGCGCAGCCGGGCCTGGCGCCGGGCCTCCACCCGGGTCAGGGGACGCTGCGGATCGCGCACCGCGGGGGGCGCCGCGGCCGTCCGGCGCCCGCCGCGCCGCTTGGCGGCCTTCCTACGGGCCGCCCGGCCGCCGGGCGGGGCAGGGGCGGCCCCGGTGACGGAAGAGGCCCCAGAGCCCCCCACGGGCCCGCCCGGCCGCCCGGGCACCACCCGCAGCGCCATCGTCTCGTCGTCATCGACGGACGGCAAAGGGGCCATCGCCGAATCGCCCTCGGCCCGGAACGGCCGCCCGGTACGGGGCTCGTCCGAGACCCGGGGCATCGGCGCCGTCGGCGGCTCGTCCGTGACCCGGGGCATCGGCGCCGTCCGAGGTCCTTCCGTGACCCGGCGCACCGGCGTAGCCCGAGGTCCGTCCACCACCCGGGGCAACCGGGTCGTGGAAGGGTCGTCCGAGACCCGGGGCGGACGAGCGCCCGGAGACTCATCGACGACCGGGGGCACCGGGGCCGCCCGGGACGGACCAGCGGCTGAAGACCCGTCCACCACCCGGGGCAGCCGAGTCGTCAAAGGGTCGTCCGAGACCCGGGGCGGACGAGCGACCGGAGGCCCATCCACGGCAGGGGGCATCGGCGCCGCCCGGAACTCACCCGGCCCCCGGGACGCACGAGCGGCCGAAGACCCGTCCACCACCCGGGGCAGCCGGGTCGTCAAAGGGTCGTCCGAGACCCGGGGCGGACGAGCGACCGGAGACCCATCCACGGCAGGGGGCATCGGCGCCGCCCGGAACTCACCCGGCGCCCGGGACGCACGAGCGGCTGAAGGTCCGTCCACCACCCGGGGCAGCCGGGTCGTCAAAGGGTCGTCCGAGACCCGGGGCGGACGAGCGACCGGAGACCCATCCACGGCAGGGGGCACCGGGGCCGCCCGGAACTCACCCGGCCCCCGGGACGCACGAGCGGCTGAAGGTCCGTCCACCACCCGAGGCAGCCGGGTCGTCAAGGGGTCCTCCACGACCCGGGGCAGCCGGGTCGTCACGGGGTCGTCCGTGATCCGGGGCAGTCGGGTCGTCCGGGGGTCCTCGGGGGGGCGGCGGGGTGCCGCGTGCCGCGGGTGCGTGGTCGACGCGGGCTGCGGGGTCCCCTGCGGCTCCCCTGTCTTCCTGGACTCCCTGATCTCGCTGATCTCGCTGGTCTGTCCGGGTGATGACGCCGGCCGGGGGCCCGTCGGGGGAGCGGGCGGTCGCGCACCGGTGGAGGGCTCGTCGGGGCTCTCGCCGCCGGACAAGTCCTCGCGCTCGGGGCGCAGCGCGGTCACGCCGTGGCCCTGCCCACCACCGGGGCGAGCCCCGCCGACCGTGCCACGGCCTCGTGGTCGCCGCACTCCGCCAGCCAGTTGGCCAGCATCCGGTGGCCGTGCTCGGTCAGCACCGACTCGGGGTGGAACTGCACGCCCTCGACGCGGTGTTCCCGGTGCCGCAGGCCCATGATGATGCCGTCCTCGGTGCGGGCGGTCACCTCCAGCTCGGCCGGAACCGTGGCCGGTTCGGCGGCCAGGGAGTGGTAGCGGGTCGCCGTGAAGGGGGTGGGCAGACCGGCGAAGACGCCCTTGCCCTCGTGCTCGACCAGCGAGGTCTTGCCGTGCAGCAGCTCGGGCGCCCGGTCGACCACGCCGCCGTAGGCCACCTGCATCGACTGCATGCCGAGGCACACCCCGAAGACGGGCACGCCGGTGGCCGCGCAGTGCCGGACCATGTCCACGCACACGCCGGCCTGCTCCGGTGTCCCGGGGCCGGGGGAGAGCAGCACGCCGTCGAAGCCGTCCTGGGCGTGCGAGACCGTCACCTCGTCGTTGCGCAGCACCTCGCACTCGGCGCCCAGCTGGTACAGGTACTGCACGAGGTTGAAGACGAAGCTGTCGTAGTTGTCGACGACGAGAATCCGCGCACTCACTGGTTGTCCACCGTCACATCGTTGAAGGGCAGCAGTGGCTCGGCCCAGGGGAAGACGTACTGGAAGAGGACGTAGACCACGGCAAGGACCAGTACGAGCGAGACGAGTGCCTTCACCCACGCGTTCCCCGGCAGATGCCGCCAGATCCAGCCGTACATGCCGTCCCTTCCGTATCCCCTACGGCACCAGACCCACGCCGTACGTCACCAGACTAGCGGCGCGGGGCCTCCGGCCGGCCTGACTCCACGGGCTATCCCACCGGCTTCGCGTAGTGCAGGTCCACGGTGCCGGTGTAGCCGGGAAGCGTCACCGTGCCGTCGTCGGTGACGTTCCAGCCGAGGCCGTAGACGTTGACGTAGACCATGTAGGTCTGGATCGCCCTGCTGTCCGCGAGGGCCTGCTTGAGCCGGTCCGGGTCGCCGACCGCCGTGATCTTGTACGGGGGTGAGTAGACGCGGCCCTGGAGGATCAGGGTGTTGCCGACGCAGCGCACCGCGCTGGTGGAGATCAGCCGCTGGTCCATGACCCTGATGCCCTTGGCGCCGCCCTGCCACAGCGCGTTCACCACGGCCTGGAGGTCCTGCTGGTGGATGACCAGATAGTCGGGCTGCGGCTCGGGGTAGCCGGGGAGTTTGGCGGTGGCGTCGGGCGGGGCGTCGTTCAGGGTGACGGTGACGGCCTTGCCGGTCAGTTCGTGGGTGCCCGCGCTCTGCTCCAGCCCGCTGAGCTTCTCGTCCTCCGCCTTGGTGCTGCCGTCGTCGCTCTCGGCCAGCGACTCCACGCTGTCGCGCAGGGTCGCGTTGGACTCGTCCAGCCCCTTGTTCTTGCGGCTGCGCTGCTGGATCAGGTCGGACAGCTTCAGCAGGGAGGCGTCCTGGCGGATGTCGGTGCCCTTGGCCGTGTCGAAGCTGGTGAAGAAGATCAGCCCGGCGAGGGCGAAGACGGCCGCGGTGAGGATCCGCACCGGGCGCAGGCGCGGCCCGCGGGCGGGTCCGGTGCCCGTTGCTCCCGTCCCGGGGGAGTCGGCAGAATTGCTCAACGTACCCTTATCTCCTTCGGCGCCACGGAAGCACTACGCTAACGGACGCCCGGGGGAGCACACAGAGTCGTCATGTTGGCCCCTTGTACGCTGCCCCGAGCCCCGACCCAGTTCCCTGCGCGGCCACGCAGCGCATCGACAGGAGAGACCCTCGTGCCGAAGTCACGTATCCGCAAGAAGGCCGACTTCACGCCGCCGCCGGCGAAGCAGGCGCAGGCGATCAGGCTGACCAATCGGGCCTGGGTCGCACCGGTCATGCTGGCCATGTTCCTGATCGGCCTGGCCTGGATCGTCGTCTTCTATGTGACGGACGGCTCGCTGCCCGTCGACAGCCTGGACAACTGGAACATCGTGGTCGGCTTCGGCTTCATCGCCGCCGGGTTCGGTGTCTCCACGCAGTGGAAGTAGCTCCGCGCACGGCTCTGCCCAGGGTTTGTCCCCTGAGTTATCCACAGCGTTGTCCACAGTGGGGAAAAAGAACGACGATCTGTGGATAACTTGTCGGGTGTTGACGCCGGTGTGACTGGTACCACCCTGCTCAGACACTCGTTCGCCCCCTGTCCGACCTGCGGAAACACATCCGAGCGACAGGGGGCACAGCTGTGTCCGCACCGTGTGCACAAGATCGGGCACCTGCTGTGGACAACGGTTCGGGAACAGTGTGTTCCCCGGCCCGGTCAGGTGAGCTGGGCGGTCCTGATCAGCGCGAGCGCCAGGGCCAGGGCGAGGACGACCGCACAGGTGCCGTACTGCACCAGCGCGCGCCGCTCGCGCGGGGCGTGCACCATCGCGTACCCGGTGAAGACCCCGGCGACCAGTCCGCCGATGTGCGCCTGCCAGGAGATGTGCAGGGACCCGTTGAAGGTGAAGAGCAGGTTGATCACCAGCAGCGCGACGACCGGCCGCATGTCGTAGTTGAGCCGGCGCATCAGCACGGCGGTGGCGCCGAAGAGGCCGTACAGCGCGCCCGAGACGCCGAGCACGGCGGCATCGGGCGGCGTGAGCAGATAGGCGAGCGCACCGCCGGCCAGTCCGGAGACGAAGAACACCGCCAGATAGCGGGCCCGGCCGAGGGCCGCCTCCAGCGGGCCGCCGACCCACCACAGGCTGAGCAGGTTGAAGCCGATGTGCCAGTAGTCCTCGTGCGCGAACATCGACGACACGAACCGGTACCACTCGCCGCCGGCCACGCCCGAGGTCGGTGTGAAGGGCTTCGTCGGCAAGCCGCCGTAGAGCACGACGTCGTACAGGAACGAGGGATCGGCCTTGATCGCGACGAACATCGCGAGGTTGATCCCGATCAGGATCTTGGTGAGCAGCCGGGGGTCCGCCGTGACCGCGCCGCCGGCGAGCGTGCGCGGCCGGGATGCCTGCGGGGCGGGGCCCCCGCCGGTGCCGCCGCGGACGCAGTCCGGGCACTGGAAGCCGACCGAGGCGCTGACCATGCACTCCGGGCAGATGGGCCGTTCACAGCGGGTGCAGTGCACGCCGGTCTCGCGGTCCGGGTGCCGGTAGCACCCGGGCGCGCTGCGGGCGTCCTGCGCGCTCCCTGCGGCCTGCTCCATCAGATCCCCTTGCTCGTCGCGTCCGTGCCTGACGGCACTATCCTGCCTCCCTTCATCCTTACGGACGAGCGTGCTCTCCGGTTCCCCGCGCCGGCGGATCCGGGAGGCGGGCGCCGCTCACTCCTCGCGGGTCTCGACCAGCACCGTGTGCAGGACGACATCGGTCAGCGGCCGGTCGTTGCGTCCCGTCGGCACGCGGGCGATGGCGTCCACGACCTTGCGCCCGGCCGGGGTGCTGACCTCGCCGAAGACGGTGCGCTTGCCGTTCAGCCAGGTGCTCGGGGTGACGGTGATGAAGAACTGCGAGCCGTTGGTGCCCGGGCCGGCGCTGGCCATCGCCATCAGGTACGGCCTGTCGAAGGCCAGGTCGGGGTGGCACTCGTCCTCGAAGCCGTAACCGGGGCCGCCGAGGCCGTTGCCCAGGGGATCGCCGCCCTGGATCATGAAGCCGTCGATCACCGCGTGGAAGAGCGTGCCGTCGTAGAGCCGGTCCCTGCTGCGCACGCCGGTGCCGGGGTGGGTCCACTCGCGTTCGCCGCGCGCCAGCTCCACGAAGTTCCTGACCGTGACGGGCGCGTACAGCGGGAGGAGCCGGACCTCGATGTCGCCGAGGGTGGTCTTCAGGGTGGCGTAGAGCTGCTCGGCCACGGTCCGCCTTCCGTCGTCGTTCCGCCGCGGTGCTCCGATCCTTCCACGCTCCCGCCCGCCCGACGCCCGGCGGCCACCGCCCGGACCGGGCCGCAGGAAGCGGTCGGCACCCATATGCCCGCCCGCGCGTGCCGCGAAGGCCGCCGGGAGGCATGATCCGTAAAAGGGTGGAAAGTCGAAATACCGTACGCCACCGAGGAGGAGGAACCCGTGACCCGCATTGACAGCGTGCGCGCCGCGACCGGCTCGGCGAAGGACAGCGTGCTGCACGCCGCGGAAGCGGTGGCGCCCTACGCCGACACCGCCAAGGAGCGTGCCGCGCACTACGCGCAGGAGGCACGCGTGCGGCTGGCGCCCGTGGTGTCGCAGGCCGCGGAGCAGGCCCGCGTGCAGTACGACGCCCGGCTCGCCCCCCGCCTGGAACAGGCGCTCACCCATGTGCCGCCGAAGGTCGACCTCGCCGCCCAGGAGGCCGCCCTGCGCACCCGCAAGGCGGCCCGGCAGGCCGCCCTGTACTCCCGTCCGAAGATCGAACAGGCGGTGGCCGCCACCGCGCCCGTGCGCGACGAGGCCGCCGCGCGCGGTGCCGCCGCGCTGGCCGCGCTGCGCGGGCAGGTCTCGGCCCAGGACGTGCAGAAGCTGGTCCGGCGTCAGCAGCGGCGCTCCCGCACCGGCCGGACCGTGAAGGTGTGCGCGGTGCTGACCGTCCTGGCGGGCGGTGCCTTCGCGGCCTGGAAGTGGTGGGACAAGCAGGCGAACCCCGACTGGCTGGTCGAGCCGCCCGCCGCGACGGAGGTGCCCGCCGACTCACCCCTGCTCACCTCCGTGGACGGCACCGGCCCGGCCGGGCTGGACCCCGAGGTGCGGGCGAAGCAGGCCGAGGAGGACGCGGCCGACGAGGACGACGAGGCCTGAGCCCCGCGGACCGCAGGAGCCTCCGCCGCGACGGCGGAGGCTTCGCGGTGTCTCCGCGGTTCAGCCGGTCCGCGCGTAGCGGCTCGCGGGGCGGGGCAGGCGCAGGTGGCCGCGCAGGGTCGTCGCGTCGTAGGCCGTGCGGAACGCGCCGCGCCGCTGGAGCTCCGGCACCAGGCCGCGGGTGATGCGGACGAGGTCGTGCGGCAGCGTGCCGGGGCGCAGCCGGAAGCCGTCCAGCCCGGCCTCGCGCCAGTCCAGCAGCAGGTCGGCGAGTTCGCCGGGGGTGCCGGTGAACACCTCGGCGTCCGAGCCGAGTTCGGCGCCGTCCAGGTCGTCCAGGCGGGCCTTGCGGCGGGCGGCGGCGCCCGGCTCGTCGTCCAGGAAGACCAGGACCTCCGCGAACCGCAGCAGCGGCCGGGCGGCGGTGTCCCGCCCGGTGCGCCGGACGGCCGTGTCCACCTGGGCGAGGATCGCCGCGGCCCCCGCCCGGTCGTGCGGGGTGATCCACACGGCGTCGGCGGCGCGTGCCGCGAACTCGTAGGGCACGGAGGCGTGCGCGAGGCTCATCACCGGCGGCTGTCCCTGCGGGGGGCGCGGGGTGATCGCCGGGCCCCGGACACTGAAGTACGGGCCCTCGAAGTCGATGTGGTGCACCTTGTCCCGGTCGATGAAACGGCCGGTGGCGACGTCGCGGATCTCGGCGTCGTCCTCCCAGCTGTCCCACAGCCGCCGGGCGGCCTCCACCGCGTCGGCGGCCTCGTCGAACAGCGGGCTCAGCCGGCGGCCGATCCGCTCCGGGTCGCGCACGTCCTCGTCGGTGAGCTGCGGGGTCGTACGGCGGCCGAAGTGGGCGGCGTCGGCGGCGCGCGAGGCGATCTGCGGGCGCAGGCCCGCCCGGCCGGTGCTCGCGTGGTCGAGGGTGGCGATGCCGGTGGAGACGTGGAACGGCTCGGTGTGGGTGACGTTCGCGGTCGGCACCAGGCCGATGTGCGAGGTCAGGGGCGCCACCCGGGCCGCGAGCAGCACCGCGTCCAGGCTGCCGCGGACCTGGTCGGTGCGGTCGTCGGGCCGGTGGAAGGCGGCCGACTGCACACCGAGCGCGTCCTCGAAGGTGACGAAGTCCAGCAGGCCGCGCTCGGCCTCGGTGACCAGGTCCGCCCAGTAGTCCGCGCCGAACAGGTCCGCGGGGCGGGCGTCCTCGGCGCGCCAGGCCGCCGGGTGCCAGCCGGCGGCGTCCAGGGCGACGGCGAGGTGCAGCGGGGGTGCGGTCACGGGGTCTCCTTCGGGGCGGGGGCGCGCCGCGGGCCGGGCGGCAGGCCCAGGTGGTCGCGCAGGGCCGGGCCGGTGTAGTCGCGCCGGAAGACGCCCTTCTCCTGGAGCAGCGGCACCACCCGGTCCACGAAGTCGTCCAGGCCGCCGGGGGTCAGGTGGGGGACGAGGACGAAGCCGTCGGCGCCGTCGCTCTGCACGAAGTGGTCGATGGCGTCAGCGACCGTGCCCGGGGCGCCGACGAAGGTCTGGCCGCCCGAGACCTCGATGACCAGCTCGCGGATGCTCAGTCCGCGTTCCTCGGCGAGGGCCCGCCAGCCGCGGGCGATCGCGGCGCGGTCGCGGCGGAAGAGCGAGTGGCCCTTGAGCATCTGCGCGTCGGGCTCGGGGTCGATGTCCGGCAGCGGCCCGTCGGGGTCGTAGCCGGACAGGTCCCGGCCCCAGACGGCCTCCAGGTGCGCGATCGCGGTCTGCGGGCTCACCTGGGCGCGGGAGATCTCGTCGGCGAGGGCGGCGGCCTCGGCGTCGCTGTCGGCGACCACCACGGTGGCCGTCGGCAGGATCTTCAGCTGGTCCGGGGTGCGGCCGTACTTGGCCAGCCGGGACTTGACGTCCCGGTAGAAGGCGCGGGCCTCATCGAGCCGGTTGTACTTGCTGAACACGACGTCGGCCTCGGCGGCGGCGAACTCCCGGCCCGGCGGCGAGTCGCCCGCCTGGATGATCACCGGATGGCCCTGGGGCGGGCGCGGGGTGGTGAAGCGGCCGGAGATGCCGAAGTGCTCGCCGTGGTGGGCGAAGCGGCCGGCGCCGGGCCGGACGAACGCGCCGGCCGCCGCGTCGGCGCGCACGTCCCCCTCGGCCCAGCTGTCCCACAACTCCCGCGCGGTGGCCAGGAACTCCGCCGCGCGGGAGTACCGGTCGGCCTCGGCGAGGAAGCCGCCCCGCCGGAAGTTCTCGCCGGTGAACGCGTCGAAACTGGTGACCACGTTCCAGGCGGCGCGCCCGCCGCTGAGGTGGTCCAGGGTGGCCAGCCGGCGCGCCACCTCGTAGGGCTCGTTGAAGGTGGCGTTGACGGTGGCGGCCAGCCCCAGCCGGGCGGTGACCGCGGCCAGGGCACTGAGCTGGGTGAGGTTCTCCGGGCGGCCCACCACGTCCAGGTCGTACAGGTGCCCCTTGTGCTCGCGCAGCCTGAGGCCCTCCGCCAGGAAGAAGAAGTCGAACCGGCCGCGTTCGGCGGTCCGCGCGAGGTGGCGGAAGGACTCGAAGGCGATCTGGCTGCGCGAGCGCGGGTCCGACCAGACGGTCACGTTGTGGATGCCGGGCAGCTGGGCGGCGAGGTGCACCTGCTTGCGGCCCGCGGACTCAGGGCCGCTCATTCGGCGGGGAGGACGGCCGCGGGGGCCGGGGAGACGTAGCGCACGGTGTTCTCGAAGGCGATGCCGTGGCTCTTGACGTCGATGGCGATGCGGTCGCCGTCGGCGATCCGGAACCCGTCGTGGAAGCTGGCCTCGTCGGCGCCCAGCAGTACGTAGTTGACCAGACCGGGCCGTCGCACCGCCGGGTAGGAGAACAGGTGCTCGGCCATGTCGCGGACCCGGAAGTACAGCGCGTCGCCGCCGCAGTCGAAGCTGCCCTCCCAGGCCGGCGCGCCGTCCCGGACGATGGTGACGCGGCCGTTGGCCGAGCGCGGCGGCGCCCCGAGGAACAGCCAGGGCGCGAGCGCGGTGTCGCACAGCTTGCAGTACGGGTTGTAGCCGGGGTCCTTGCGGTGCAGGCCGATGTCGCACAGGTCGTTGCCGAAGGTGTAGCCCGCGTAGTGCGGGGTGCCGTCGGCGTCGTTGACGTAGACGAGCACGACCTCCGGTTCCTCGATGAGGGCGAGGGGGCGGGCGGGCACGGTCAGGTCCTCGCCGGGCAGCCGGGCCCAGTCGCCGAAGCCCTTGAAGAACCACCTGGGCGGGGTGAACTCGCCGTCCTCCGGCTGGCTCTGCCCGTTCCACTTCTTCTTGTGGGTGCCCATGAAGCCGCTCAGCAGCGCGGCGCCGGACGCCCCGGGCAGCAGCGGCACCAGCGGGCGCACTGCCGGGTCGCCGGCCGGGACGACGACCGTCTCGGCGCCCTCGGTGACGGCGGCCCGGACGGCGTCGGCGGAGCCGTCGGTTTCGAGGAACGCGGCGGCCAGGGCGCCCTCGGCCACCCGGTACAGGGTCTGCGGCTCACCCGGCTCGGGCAGGCCGAAGGTGACGTGGCGGCGGTCCTCGTGGACCACCTCGGTGAGCACGGGCGGCAGGGACTGGGACATGGGAAGCCTCCAGGCGGGGTTCAGGGTCGGGGGCCGGTCAGGTCGGCCAGGGCGTCGCCGAGGTGGTCCAGCGCCTCGCGGATCCACGGCAGGGCGAGGGGGTCGGGGGCGGTCAGGGCGGTGGTGCGCCGCTCGTCGGTGTCGCCGTACAGGCGGCTGGTGGCGGCCCGGACGCGCAGGGCGCCGTCCGGTTCGCCGAAGGCGCTCGCGGGCAGCACGCCGACGCCGTGCCGCTCGACGAGGAACCGGACCAGGCCGGCGCCGTCGGTGATGCCGTGCGCGGTGGTGAGACGGGCGCGCAGCGGCTCGAAGTCGGCGTAGAGGTAGCAGGTCGCGGTGACCGGGGCCAGGCGTGCGCCGGCCTCGGTGAAGCGGGCGGCCGCCGCGCGGGCCACCGTGGCGTGCAGCCGGCGGCTCGCCGCGATCCGCTCGGTGACCTCCGGGGGCTCGGCGAAGGCGTAGGCCGCGGCGGACTGCACCGGGGCGGGCGGGCTGGACCAGATCTGGCTGGCCACGGAGAGCAGCGTGGTGCGCAGCTCGCGCCCGGCCGGGCTGTCGGGCAGCCGGGCCACGCCGGTGCGCCAGCCGCCGACCGCGAGGTTCTTGGTCAGGCCGGTGGTGACGACGGTGCGCTCGGGGGCGTAGGCCGCCGGGGAGACGGCGGGCCGGGCCGGGTCGTGGACCAGGTCGCCGTAGATCTCGTCGGAGATCACGAACAGGTCCAGGTCGCGGGCGACCGCGGCCAGCCGCCGTACGGTCGCGGCCGGGGCGACGGTGCCGGTCGGGTTGTCCGGCACCGTCACCACCACCGCGCGCGGGTCGCGGCCGGCGGCGCGCGCGGCGAGGACCGTCTCGCGCAGCCGGGCCGGATCGGGGACGCCGCCCTGGCCGGGCAGGATCGGCACCGGCAGCGGCTGCCCGCCGGCGAGCCGGGTCTGGGCCGCGTAGCTGACCCAGCTCGGCACGGGCACCACCGCGTCGCCGCCGACCGCGAGGAGCAGCGCGTACAACAGCGCCTTGCTGCCCGGGCCGGCCACCACCAGCTCGGGGTCGGTGGCCAGGCCGCGGCGGCGCCAGTAGCCGGCGGCGGCCTCGCGCAGCGCGGGTCCGCCGGCCACCGGGCCGTAGGCGTTCTCCCCGGCCGCCGCGGCCAGCCGGGCCCGCAGCTCCGGCAGCACGGGCAGCCCGATCTCCCCGCTGGTCATCGGCAGCACCCGCTGCCCCGCCCGCCGCCGCGCCTCCAGCGCGGCGTCGGCGGCGAGCGTGGCCGACATGGGGACGGCGGCGGCTCGGCGGGGGGTGGCGGGGGCCGGGGCCTGCGGCGCCCGCGCCGATGGCGATCCCGGAACCGGCACCGGCTGCGGTGCCGGGGCGGCCCCGGGAACAGAGTGCGGGCCCGACTGCGGTGCCGGGGCGGCCCCGAGAGCGGAGTGCGGGCCCGACTGCGGTGCCGAGGCGGCCACGGGAACGGAGTGCGGGCCCGGCTGCGGTGCCGAGGCGGCCCCGAGAGCGGAGTGCGGGCCCGGCTGCGTGACCGCCGACGGAACCACGTCCGGGGACACCCGGGCAGCCGGGGGCCCGTCCGCCCGCCGCCCGGGCTTGGTGGCCGACTGCGCCGCCGCCTGCCGGACCGGCTGGGAAGCCACGGAACCGGCCGCCCGCGGTGCCACGGAAGGAGCCACCTCCGTGACCGACTGCGCCGCCGC